>CAZHLZ010000188.1:0-7533 GCA_964532475.1 uncultured Chitinophaga sp. | reverse complement strand
ATTATTAAGTCTTTTTACAATAATGAGGCTAAAACAATTGTCATTTCAAGAGAATTTACGGAGGACGAGAAAAAATTCTTACGTAGTAAAAAAGTGGAAGTAAGAAGCGACAAAGTAGCAATTGATGCGGTGGCAATTATCGTTAATCCTGCAAACAAAGACACCTTGATGACGGTGGATGAATTACGTAATGTGATTTTGGGGAAACAAGCAACTTGGAAAAGCTCTAAAAGCGAAATTAAAGTTGTTTACGACAAAAATAATTCTGCGAATTACAATTACATGAAAGAATTCTGTAAGGAAGAAAATACCAATAAAAATATTTTTGCTGTAAATTCGAATGAAGAAGTAATCAATTACGTAAAAAAGAATCCAAATGCTTTGGGTGTAATTGGAACAAATTGGATCAGTGATCAAGACGATTTTGATGTCTTGGATTTTCTAGCAGGAATTAAGGTAGTAGGATTGGCCAAAGATTCAAAATCAAATTACTTTCAACCATACTCTGGTTTCATTTATACCAAAGAATATCCTTTGGTTCGTGATATTTGGATTATTAACAAAGGAAGAAAATCGGGTTTAAACACTGGTTTTGTTTTGTTTATGATTGGAGAATTAGGTCAAACAATTGTTCAAAAATCATCTCTTGTACCAGCTAACGCACCAGTTCGCTTAATTCAATTTAAAGAGGAATAAAGATAATTCCCAAATAATATTTTATTTATTAGTACAAAAGTTTTTATGAATCTTAACGACAAAAAGGCAGTTTTTTGTGATTCATTAAATTTTCGGCAAGACATTTGATAGGTCATTATTAACTAAAATTAAAAAAAAAATGAAAATGAATAAATTAGTTGCAATTGCGCTTTTAGTTAGCTCAGCTTCGTACGGACAAAGTTTACAAAATGCAATCAAAAGCACGGATAATGAGCTTTACACACAAGCAAATGCAGAATTCAGAAAATTAATTGCTGCTGAACCAGCAAATCCATGTTATTTCTATCATTTAGGTGAAAATTTCTTTGCTCAAAACGAAATTGATTCTGCCTTGGTATATTACAATCAAGCGGCAAGTAAATTTATAGAGAAAGATAAAAACACTGCTTTAGCACTTGTTGCTGCTGGGAAAGAAGCATGGTTGAAAGGAAATAAAACGGGAGCGAAAGAAAGTTTTACTTCTGCTTTGACTTTGACAAAAAGTAAGGATGCGGACATCATCAGAAATATCGCCAAGGTGTACATTAAATCATCTGAAAAAAGTTTGGATGAGGCAATTTCCTTGTTGGAATTGGCAATCAAATTGGATGCAAATAATGAGGATGGACATATTTTAATGGGTGATGCTTTGTTGGAAAAATCTTCTGATAACGCGAGTGCTGCTATTAAAAGTTACAACAAAGTAATCGATATCAATCCAAAATCTGCTCGTGGAATCGTTAGAGTTGGAATTTTGTATGCACGTGTTCAAAATTTCGCTGAAGCAAACAAAAAATACGAGGAAGCAATTGCAATTGATCCAACTTATGCCCCAGCTTACAGAGAAAATGCAGAAATGTTATTGAACTTAAATAAAGCTAAAAAAGCAGTTGAAAATTGGAAAAAATACTTAGAACTAAACAATAGTTTGGAAGCAAGATACCGTTTTGCTACAGCTTTATTTTCTGGAAAACAATTTTGTGATGTAATTACTGAAATCGAAAGTTTGAAAAAAGATTTCAATAACTTCTACATGGAAAGAATGTTAACTTATTCTTATGCAGAATGTTCAACAGATAAAGAAGCAGCTATGAAAGGTATTGCAGCAAGTGATGCTTTTTTCAAAATAGCGCCAGCTGATAAAGTTATTTTTCAAGATTATAAAAACAGAGGGTTGCTTTTTGTGAACGCTGGAAAAGATTCTTTAGCAATTTTAGAATTCGAAAAAGCAAGTGATTTGAGTGAAGAGGCTAAAAAAGATTTAGCGGGTCAAATTGGTAAATTGTATTCAAAAGCAAAAAATTACGACAAAACCATTGAGTATTACGAATATAAAAACTCAAACGGTACAATCACAGCAACTGAGTGTTTTGAATTAGGTAGAGCTTATTATTTTGGACCAAAAAATTACGTATTGGCTGACAGTTCTTTTGCTAAATTGGCTAGATTATCTCCAACTTACGCACCAGCATATTTCTGGAGAGGAAGAAGTAACTTGCAATTAGATCCAAAAAATGAGAAATGGTTATCTAAAGTTCATTACGAAAAAACATTAGAAAACATCAAAGTAGAAGAACGTACTCAAGGAAATAACAAAAACATGAGTTTAGAATCTGCGCAATATTTAGGAAATTACTATTACAATTCTCCTGAAAAAGATTTAGTAAAAGCAAAAGAATACTTTACAATTGTTCAAACGCTTGATCCAAATGACGCAACAGCAAAGGCGTTCTTTTTAAAGAATAAATAATAGTGCGTATTCTTTATTAGAATTAATTTTAAAGAATAATTTATAAAATACAAAAAAATAGTTTTTCGTTTTTGCTAAAAATTAGTCTGAAACGAGAAACTATTTTTATTTTTGCTTCAGGTGAATCGTTAACAAGCTTGAAAAAAGACTCCTGCGGAGTCTAATGTTTTTAAGAGTGAACGCTAGTGCTCCGCAGAAAGGCAAGATCTTTTTGTTTTGGCGTATGTTTTTGACTTAATTTCGCGCAGCATTCTCATTGAAAGGGATGACTTAAAAACTATGACAAAACAAAAAACACCAAGATTGTTTGCAATGAAGCATCATTTTTTTCAACTCACAAAGATTTAAAAGCTAATAGAATCTCTAATGACCCCAATTTCAGCTGTAATAATCACCTTTAATGAGGAAAAGAACATCAAACGTTGTTTGGAGTCTTTACAGGGTGTTGTAGACGAAATTGTCGTTGTTGATTCCTTCTCAAAAGACAAAACAGAAGAAATTTGTAAAGCTTTTAATGTAAAATTTGTTCAACATGCATTTGAAGGACATATTGAACAGAAAAATTGGGCAATCACGCAAGCTACTTTCCCACACATTTTGTCCTTGGATGCAGATGAAGCTTTAGATGAGAATTTGAAAAAATCAATTTTAGAAGTAAAGCAGAATTTTAATTTTCCGGCTTATTCCATGAATCGCTTGACGAATTATTGCGGAAAATGGATTCACCATTGTGGTTGGTATCCGGACACAAAATTACGTCTTTGGGATTCACGTTTAGGAGCTTGGGGTGGAGATAATCCACATGATAAATACGAACTAGTTGATGCTTCGCAAAAAACAGCTCATTTGAAGGGAGATATATTGCATTACAGTTATTACTCTTTGCAAGATCATTACAAGCAAGTTGAATATTTCACAACAATCTTAGCCAAAGCACAATTCGAAAAAGGAAAAAAGGCCGCTTTTATTACCTTAATTTTCAGTCCAATTGTGAAATTCATCAAAGATTACTTCATCAATCTCGGATTTTTAGACGGAAAGGAAGGTTTTATTATTTGCCGAATTTCTGCATTTGCTACTTATACTAAGTACAAAAAATTAAGGGCTTTGATAAAAGCTAAAGGGCACTAAATGTCTATTTCTTACTCAAGTCACCTATTTTTTTTTTGACAATTTTCCCTTGTTTGTTAATCGTAAAGGTCTCTTCTCCTATTTTATTTTTCTTAACGATTTTGTTATCATAATAACCTTCTTCGTCAACATTTTTTTCAAAAATTGTTTCAAATGACGTAATTTCGATTGACATGTCATTTTTTAGGATGGCACTTTTTAAAGGTTTACTAAAATCGGAGCGACCAGCAATTTCCTTTTTATCAATTAAATTTCCTTCATTGGTAAAGGTTGCGAGACGGAAAATTAAGGGCGAATCAGAACCATAAAATTCTTCTTTGATCACATAAACAAGAGCAACATAATTTTTAGTTTCCTTGATTTCTGCCAAGTAATAAAATCCTTTGCTAACTTCTCTAGAAAATTTATCATCGCGCATTTCAGCAATGTATTTTTCAAAATCATAAGAAATATGTGTTTCGTCATTTAACAACAAAATGTCTAAGTTTTCATCCAATTTGAGTGGAAATGAAGTTTTACTAAAATTGCGTTTAAATTGAAGCCAAAATAAGTTGTCGGCATCAGACATTCCCTTTAAGCCTTGCTTTAAATGTGTTTCAAAAAGGTATTTATCCTTTCTTAAATTTGTCAAATCACTATCTTTATTTATGTTATCAATGTTTGAATATCCAGCTTGCAAGGCGAATTCCAAATACTGTGCAGCCAATTCAGTTTCGTTAAGTAAAGAATGTGCACAAGAAATGTTGTACAATACTTTTGAAAAAGGTTCATAGCCCAATTTTTCAGCCATTTCATAAGCATAAATCGCCTTTTTGTATTCCTTTTTTTCCAAAAGTACATTTCCCAATTCGTAATAAGCAATGTTAGAAGGGTAGTCTAAAATAGATTCATTAAAATAGTAATTGGCAGAATCCAAATTTTTCTTGTTCTTAAAAGCATCCAATCCTTTGAGAAATAGATTGTTGTATTCAGCAGTTTTTTCATCTTGGGAATCCATAAATGCTTTCACTTTCACTAAGGTAAACATGTCTTTTTCCTCCAGATTAGTAATTTTTAATTTTTGAAATTTGTCTGGGGAGTTTTTTGGATTAGCGCCACAAGAAAATAGCAGAACTATAAGCGAGGAAAGTAATATTTGTTTGAAAAACATAGGATTCAGATTAATTTACCTTCAAAGCTACAAAATTTGTCACTACATATTTAATTTTTGCTTTAAAAAATTAGTTAATTTTGCGACAGAGCAATTTATTTCAATCATTTAATTCAAATAAAAAATGAAAATTAGTACAGAAATCGTAGATCACATTGCACATTTATCTCGTTTGCAATTCGAAGGAGAAGATAAAGTTGCAATTCAGCAAGATTTAGAGAATATGATTAGTTTCATGGATAAATTAAATGAACTTGATACAACAAACGTCGAGCCTCTTGTTTTTATGTCCGAAGAAATAAATGTGCTACGCGATGATGTCGCAGTTGATTCTATTTCAGCGGCACAGGCCTTAAAAAATGCACCCAAAAAAGATTCAGATTATTTTAGAATTCCAAAGGTATTAGATAAATAAATCTTTCTGCTAAAAATCTTTATTCCTGTAAACTATTCTTTCCAATCAACTCATTCTGAGTAAGTTTTCACGCATCCCTATTTTTAATCCTTATGCAAAAATATACCAACGATCTAATTCGAGAAACTAGTCCTTACTTGTTGCAACACGCTCACAATCCAGTAAATTGGTTGTCTTGGTCAGAGGAAGCTTTCGACTTAGCTAAAAAAGAAAGTAAATTGGTTTTGATTTCGATTGGATATTCTGCTTGTCATTGGTGTCACGTAATGGAACATGAATCTTTTGAGGATGAAGAAGTTGCTACTTGGATGAATAGATATTTTGTGTGTATCAAGGTAGATCGCGAAGAACGTCCGGATGTGGACCAAGTATATATGACTGCGGTGCAATTAATGACACAAAAAGGAGGTTGGCCGCTCAATTGTTTTACCTTACCAGATGGAAAACCAATTTATGGTGGAACTTATTTCCCAAAAGAAAATTGGATTCAGGTGTTGAGAAGTTTACATCAAACTTTTACAACGCGTTTGGATGAAGTTTTGGACTATGCAGCTAAAATGCAGGAAGGAATTCAACGCAGCGAATTGATTGACACACCGCAGGAAATGAAAGCCTTTAGTGAGGAAAAATTGCACGAATTAGTTTTGCGTTGGACACATTCATTTGATAATCGTGAAGGTGGCTCAAACCGTGCTCCAAAATTTCCACTCCCAAATAATTATGAATTTTTGTTAGCCTATGCAAGCAAAAATCAGGATGAAAAGGTAATAAATCACAGCTTATTGACCTTGGATAAAATGGCATTTGGTGGAATTTATGACCAAGTGGGCGGAGGATTTTGCCGCTACTCAGTAGATGTCTTGTGGAAAGTCCCTCATTTTGAAAAAATGCTATACGACAATGCTCAACTGCTTAGTTTGTATGCAAAAGCCTATCAAAAAACGCAAAATGAAAGTTACAAAACACTTGTTTATCAAACAACGACTTGGTTAGATCGAGAAATGACTACGCAAGAAGGAGGATTTTACAGTGCCTTAGATGCTGATTCAGAAGGAGAAGAAGGTAAATTTTATGTGTGGAAAATCAATGAACTACAAGAGTTTTTGGGAGATGATTTTTCTTGGGTAAAGGAATATTACAACATCAATCAATTAGGATATTGGGAAGAAGGAAACTACATTCTCTTGAAAACAGTTCATAATGAGCACTTTGCCAAAAAAATGAAGTTGAGTTCAGCAGATTTTGAAAGTAAAATTAATAAAGTTAATTCCCTTCTGTTAGAGGCTAGAAAAAGCCGCGTTCGACCAGGTTTAGATAATAAGTGTTTAACTTCGTGGAATGCCATGATGATCAAAGGTTTAGTGGATTCCTACTTCGCTTTTTCTGACGATCTTTTTTTGCACACAGCAAGTAAAAATATAAAATGGATTGAAAAAAACATGCTTTCCGAGGATTTGCATCTTTACCATAATTTTAATGGTGGAAAAGCAACAATTGATGGGTTTTTGGAAGATTATGCGCATTTAATTGAAGCATATATTTCTATGTATCAGGCCAGTTTTGATGAACATTATTTGTATCAGGCAAAAAATTTAACGGATAAAGCAAAGGAACTTTTTCAAGATTCTAACAGTAAAATGTTTTATTTCACAAAAGAAAATTCTGGATTGATTGCCCGGAAAATGGACATCAATGACAATGTTACTCCTGCAACAAATAGTGTGATGTGTAAAAATCTATTTGTTCTCGGCACCTACTTTCACGAGGAAGAATATTTGAAAGATGCACAACAAATGCTTCAAAATGTGTACGATGGAATGGAACAATATGGATCAGGATATTCCAACTGGGCACAGGTATTAATGTACTTTGTATATGGAGTAAAAGAAGTGTGCATCACTGGTCCAAATTGGAAAAGCAATTTAAAGGAAATTGCCAAAAATTACTTACCTTTCTGCTTGTTTTCTGGGGGAAAATCCTCAAGTTTGATTTCAGCCAAAGGAAAAAATTTCGAAGAGGATTTATTTTATGTCTGTGAAAACAAAACTTGCTCTGTGCCTGAAAAATCTTTAACAATTTTTGTGCAAAATCTAATCCATTAAATTACAAGGGTTTTTGAGGCAGTAAATCTATTTTTTCAAACAATAAATAATGCTTATGATTAAAATAATTCTTTTTTATGGATTGTTTTTCATACATTTGTCTTGTGAAAAAAAGTTTGCAGAAGTACTGTTTATTCTTATTGGTGTTTATTTTCTCATTAAACATCGTAAAATCGCATACTTCACTTTTTTTTGATTTAAATGAAGAAGTTTTAGAAGAGTTTGTTGAATTTTCCGAAAAGGAATTTGCTGATGAATTTAGTGACTTGGAAGTTAAAAGCGAATATTT
>CAZHLZ010000187.1:0-7548 GCA_964532475.1 uncultured Chitinophaga sp. | reverse complement strand
TGGCGATGGAATTATTGATAATGAGCGTTTTGGAATGAAAGGATTTACTTACTTTACTGGTGCCGGTGCATCTGCGAATCAATCAGATCCAACTACAGCTGCTCAATATTATAATTACATGACAGGTTTCTGGAGATTTGGTGATCAAATGTATTATGGTGGTACAGGTTTTTCACCTAGTGATGGAGTTACAAATATTGAAACGAGTTATGCTTTGCCTGGTGATTCAGATACGCTTCATTGGGGTACCAAAGGGATTGATCCAGGTTTTAACTGGTCAGAAGAAACTAATAATAACCCTGCTGGCGATAGACGTTTTGTTCAGGCGGCTGGTCCCTTTACATTAAAACCTGGGGCAGTTAATAACATTACTGTTGGGATTGTTTACGCAAGAAGTTATGATGGTGATTTATATGCTTCTGTTAGAGCTTTAAAAAGAGCCGATACAAAAGCTCAAGCATTATTTGATAACTGTTTTAAAATCTTCGATCCACCCTCTGCTCCAAAGTTAACTGTTCAGGAATTAGAAAATGAATTAATCTTGATGATTGATAATCCAACTAGTTCAAATAATTACAACGAGGAGTATGCAGAGGAAGATCGTATTAATATTATTGATCCAGGAAATGGAACAATTTATGATAAAGTTTACAAATTTGAAGGATACCAAATTTTTCAAATGATTGACGCTGAAGCCTCAGTTGCTGATATTGGTGACGTTACTAAGGCTCGTTTGGTGGCTCAATGTGATATAAAAAATGATATCTCAAAATTGGTTAATTTCGAATTTGATGAGGACCTTGGATTCTCAATTCCTGAAGAAAAAGTGGATGGAGAAAACAAAGGGATTAAGCATTCGTTTAGTATTAAGGATGACCAATTTGCACAAGGTGAAAGAACGTTGGTGAATCATAAAACATATTATTACATTGCAATTGCATATGGTTATAATAATTATAAAACCTATAATCCGAATGACCCTGACGGTCTAGATGGTCAAAAACGTCCGTATGTTTCCTCTAGAAATAATTATGACGGTGGAACAATATTACCAGTAGTTGCAATTCCTCACAACCCAATGCCTGAGTTAGGTGGTACTAATCAACTAATTGAATATGGGTCTTCTCCAGAAATTACTCGTTTGGATGGTAGAGGAAATGGTAATAGAGCAATTGATTTGACTCAAGCTTCTGTTGATTATATTTTGAAAAATGGTTTCATGGAAAACCCAACTTACAAGAAAGGTGCTGGACCATTAAATATTAAGGTAGTTGATCCTTTAAATCTTGTTGGTGGGTATTTTGAATGCAAGTTCAGAGATTATGTTAACAATAATGGAGTGGCTACTAACGAGGCAGTCAATTATAGAGGTACAGATACTGCAAGCTGGGTGATTTATCGCTATGATAAAAAGGGTGGTTCTTTGCTAGATTCAGCTGAGTCTGACAGAACAATTAATTTCTCCAATGAGCAAATTGTTCCTGAATGGGGTGTATCTGTTCAAATTGCACAGCAAGAGTACTATTTTGCATCTGGCTCTGGTCCAGAGTATCAAAGATATACTGATCCAATAAGTGCGACAGTTGAATTTGCCGACTCTTCTAAACCATGGTTATCATTTATTACAGATGATGATGCATTTTTCCCAACCAACTGGATAAGAAGTGGTGATTATGATGCCCCAACTGATGAATGTGATGATGCTGCTGGGATACGAAACCCTTGTTTATATAAAGACGAAGTAGGTCAGGATGTCGATAAATCTTATGCGAAGCTTTTAGGTGGTGGAATTGCTCCATATAAGTTAGTTGGTTATCAAGGTGCCTATATGCCATTGTGTTATGCTTCAACATTTTCAACTTTTGCGAATACGAGAAATCGAAATAGTATTTCAAGGGCTCCTAGTGTAGATATCGTTATGACATCTGATAAATCTAAGTGGACGAGATGTGCTGTTGTTGAGCTTGGTAGAGATTCTACATTAAATGTTGGTTCTGCTAAACCAGGTGCACTAAGAAAAACATTGAGTGTTGATCAAAATGGTAATCCTGATGGAACAGGAACATTTGGAATGGGTTGGTTCCCTGGTTACGCGATTGATGTTGAAACAGGTATGCGTTTACACATGGCCTTTGGGGAAAATTCTTTCTTGGGTGCTGAAAATGGTGCGGATTTGATTTGGAATCCAAGCTCTAGATTTACTAACAATTTAGGTGATCCGCTATTCGGTGGTTTGCAGCCAATATATGTGTTTGGTTATAAAATTAATGGTGAGACTGACGATAGCAAAAATTGTCCATACTATGATGGTGAAAATAATTGGGTATACGATAAGTTTTTTGCAGCGCAAACTACGGCTTCGAATTATGCTGATATTTATATGAATTTGACTTGGATTGCAAATCCTATTTTAACTGTCGGTCAAGAGTTGCTTTCTACTGATGTAACAATTAAGGTTCGAATCAATAAAGAATACAATGATTTTGTTGCTACTGGTGAAAATGGTGGTAAACCAATGTACTCTTGGACAATGGATGGTATTTCTACAGAAACAAGTAATGCTGAGAAATTGAAAGAAGCATTGGATATGATTAATGTTGTTCCGAATCCTTATTATGCATTTTCAGAATACGAAAGAACAAGGTTAGACACTAGAGTTAAAATAACAAACCTACCAGATAATTGTACTGTCAAAATTTACAATATCTCAGGTAAGTTGATTCGAACCTATAAAAAAGATAGTCCAATAACTTCTTTGGATTGGGACATGAAAAACCAAAAAGGTATTCCAATTGCCTCAGGTGTTTATTTGATTCATGTTGAAGTTCCAGGTGCAGGGGAGCGAATTATCAAGTTCTTTGGTGGTGTTAGACAAATAGATTTAGAAAATATTTAATTTCATAATAAAAGAAAAAATGAAAAAAATATTAAAAAATACAGTATTAGTAGGTGTTTCTTTCTTGAGCACCTATCTAATCGCGGGAAATGAAGATCGTGTTGGTTCTGCTGGTGCATCTCAATTAATGGTTAATCCATGGGCAAGAAGTACAGGAAGTGCTGATGCTGGTTTTGCTAATGTAAATGGATTAGAGGCTCAATATTTGAATATTGCAGGTTTGGCTCATGCAGACAAAACACAAATTAAATTTAATATGTCTAATTGGCTAGGCAATGCAGGAATTAATTTTTATTCCGCTGGATTAGCTCAACGTATTAATGAAAGTAGCGTTTTTGCAATTAGTGTTCAATCTATGAACTTTGGTGAAAATGAAATAACTACTGTTGATTTACCTGAAGGAGGAATTGGGGTTTTTACTCCAAGAGTTAATGTGTTTAATATTGGTTACTCTAAAAAGTTCTCAAGTTCCATTTCTGGAGGGATTAACTTTAAGGTTATTTCTGAAAGTATCGCAAACTTAAGAGCATCTGGTGTGGCTATAGATGCTGGTATCCGTTATGTTACTGGTGAAAAAGATCAAATTAAATTTGGGATTGCTTTGAAAAATGTAGGTCCGACGATGAAGTATAAAGGCGATGGTTTGTCACAACAAATTAATTATGTAACAACTGGAGGTCTTGCAACATTAGAACAACGTTCTCAAAATTTCGAAATGCCTTCTTTATTAAATATTGGTGCATCTTATGATTTTATCTTTTCAGAATCATCTAAGTTGACTGGTATGCTAGGATTCACCGCTAATTCATTTTCAAATGATCAATATAGAATTGGTTTTGACTATGCTTTAGTAAAAGAAAAAGCTGCTTTCAATATTAGAGCGGGTTATGTATATGAGAAAAATTTGTTTAATATTGAGAACAGGACAAATGCATTAACTGGTTTGACTGCTGGTTTCTCAGCTGATGTTCTTTCTGGAAAAAACAAAAATCCACTTGGAATTGAGTATTCTGTTAGATTAGCTGGTCCTTTTGGTTATATTCACACTGCTGGTATTACTATCGGGGTTAAATAAGAAATATTTTATATCTTTGTAGAACAAGAGGGTCAATTTGGCTCTCTTGTTTTTTGTTTTAGTCAAGGGTAACACGTAATTTTTCATTATTAATAGTTAAATATTTATATTATGTCACAAATAACATACTATACAGAAGAAGGTCTTAAAAAATTAAAAGATGAATTGCACGATATGAAAACTGTGCAAAGACCTGCAATTTCAGATCAAATAGCAGAAGCACGAGATAAAGGTGATTTATCTGAAAATGCTGAATACGACGCGGCAAAAGAGGCACAAGGTTTATTAGAAATGAAGATTTCTAAGTTGGAGGCTGTATTATCAAATGCTCGAATTATTGATGAATCTAGTATTGATAATTCGAAGGTTTTTATTCTATCAAAGGTGAAAATAAAAAATGTTTCTAATAACATGGAAATGGAATACACTCTGGTTGCTGAAAATGAAGCTGATTTGAAAGAAAAGAAAATTTCTATTGATTCTCCTATTGGAAAAGGTTTGTTGGGTAAGAAAGTAAATGATATTGCGGACGTACAGACTCCTAATGGAATTGTGAAATTTGAGATTTTAGACATTACTCGTTAAGATGGAAACGATTTTTAGTAAAATTGTAAAGGGGGAAATTCCTTGTTATAAAGTGGCGGAAAATGATGATTTTCTTGCCTTTTTAGATATTCAACCTATTCGTAAAGGACATGTGTTGGTTATCCCAAAATTACAAGTTGATTATATCTTTGATCTTGATGATGATTTATTAGGTAAAATGATGATTTTTTCAAAGCAAGTTGCTCTTAATATCAAGAAGCATTTTCCTTGTAAAAAGGTTGGTGTAACAGTGATAGGTTTAGAAGTACCGCATGCACATATTCATTTAATTCCAATAAATAGCTTGAACGATATGAATTTTGCTCAAGAAAAACTTACACTTAATGCAGAGGAATTAAAAGAAATCGCATTTAAGTTGCAACAATAAATTTTCTTTTTTATCATTCAACCGGAGTTTTACTTCGGTTTTTTTTTGCCAAAGATTTCACAAATGCAATGTATCCACCTTTTCCTTGAATAAATATTATAATCCTTGTTTGCATATACATCAAAATAAACATGGTGGCTATGCAAAGCATGGTAACTGGAACAGAGAAACGTGTTTGATATCCAATGATAGGTTTCACAATTTGATAAATGATTATTAAATGCCCTACGTAAAGCCACAAGGTATTTCTACTCATCTGTTTCATGAATTTTGGTAAATCTTTCACTATAAGGCTTAAAAACGCCATAAAAGACCCAACACAAATTACAATTCCAAATCGGTGGTAGATTAAATTTGGACTATCGTGCCAAAAATAGCTTTTACCGTAATAGGCAATTTCAAAATAATCACCAATTTCTGAAATGGCTAGTAAACCAAAGCCAAGAAGTGCCAATTTCAGTCCGATGATTTTTTCAAAATTAGGTCTCTTTATCTCATAAGACAACCATATTCCCAAGATTGAGCCTGCGAAAATGTAAGCTAGCCAAGGGGTTAATGGGAACATTGATTTTGTACCGAAATCATTTAAATAGGGGGAAAGGAAAATTGGTAATTCTGATAAATCTACGTTGTGTAAAAGTGGAAATAGGCAGATTATCAAAATCATTACAGCAAACATCATACTTGACATCAGCCAGCGAATATGTCTCGACAAGAAATAAATGAGCATAATAGTCAACAATCCAAAGGCAATTATGTGTAAAACATCTACTCTAAGTGCTCGTTGTTTTTCTTCCAAACTTAATAAATTTGAAATTATAAGGTAAGGAATACTTATTAAAATTCCATAAAAAACCGAAGACATTAATCTACTTTTTAATTCTTCTTCTTGAAAGAATTTTTTGTTGAAAAGAGCTTCTCTATACCTTGCATGTTTTAATGCTCCTTCTCTGAATATTTTTCTGATAAGTTTTTGCCTTTTTTGATCTTGTTCACTCGTAATTGTCTTGAAAATGAATAGTACTGCAGAAATCCACAGAAAGGTAAATAATGTTTCGCCAATTCCCACTTCTAAAAATTGTCTTAATCCGTCTTCAGTGAAAATTTTACCAATAACATAGATTGGGAAATTTAACATATAGCCCCAAAAAAGTAGGGTGATTATTCTATGAATCCCTGCTCTAACGCGAGGATTTGAACCATCTGATTTTTCTTGAGTAAGCATTAAATAGGTGAAAACTGCTCCTGAAACCATCATGAAAAATGGCGCTGTGTAACCTCTTAAACTTGTCCATAGTTTGATTCCACTGCTATCGCCATCACGAATTTCTAAATCTAAAAAATCGTAGGTTGTGTGCCCTTGAATCATCATAAACAAGGCAAGCACGCGCATTAAGTCTAAGAATAGTATTCGTTTGGTTTTTTCCATTCAGTTTTTTATTTTATTTCGCATGTTAAAACTAATCTCAAAGGATCTTTTTTGTTTTTCACGTGAACATACACAGATTTCACAATTTTTCCACTATACCCTTTAGGATCTAAAGTGACGAAGACTTGACCCTGCTCATTTTTTGAAAAACTAGTTTTGTCAGTTTTTGCTGTATTACAAACGCAAGGGATTTCAATTTTTTCGATTTCCAAATTCTCGTTCCCATTGTTTAAGATTGTAAAAGTAGCATTTTGAATTTTATTTGCATCAATTTTTCCTAAATCAATAACTTGTTCTTTTGCGATCAAATAATTTGCTGAATCATTTTTTATGAAGGAAACACTTTGAATTTCAATTTTTCTTTCTAAAGCTGCAATTCTAGAGTAAATTGAGTTTTTTGTATCGTTCGGATTGTCGCTGATAATTTTGTCAGCCGTGTATTCTCCAAAAGGAACTTCTTGAATCGTTAATTTTGTACCGCTTGGGTGGGAATTTGATAAGTAAGGGGCAAATTTTCCATTATCATATTCATTTAAATAATTTTTTAAGGATGCAATTCTTCGTTTGGTTAAATTTACATTGTAATCACTTTTCGCCAGAGGACTAGCAAAACCCTTAACCGTTAAGTTGATTGAGTTTCCTTTTTCAAGTTCAATGAACAATAGATCGCGAAATAATTCTAAATCTTTTACTCCTTGATCAACATATTCAATAAAAAAACTTTCGATATCCTCCTGAGCATCAATTGTTTTTTGAGCATTTAATCCTTTTGAATATTCCGTTTTGTATTTTGGAATCATTTTGATGTAATCGTTGTAGGATGAAATATAATTCACCTTACTAGTTGTGTCTTTGGATTTTGGATTCGGAATATCATTGTGGAAATAAAGCACAACAGGAAGTTTTTTATTTAGTTCTGCAAAGGTCATTTTTATTTCTTCTTCCTTGAATTGCTGACTTGTAAGAATGGTTGAATCCACTTCAATTTTAGGAATGGAATAGGTGAAAATATCGCTACAGCAAGTCGGATTTAAGGAATAATTTACGCCCATTCGATTACTTGAAAAATAATTGGTGTCTTGATGGCTAAAATAATAAAGATCATTTGCTGGACTGTTTACTGGAAGCCCAAGATTTGTTGGGAAACACCAGCTCTAAATTTATTCAGTGGGTTG
>CAZHLZ010000186.1:0-7549 GCA_964532475.1 uncultured Chitinophaga sp. | reverse complement strand
ATAGAGTATTTTAAGAAAAAATCAAAGAGTCCGTGGATTATTACAGCGATTGATAATCCTGACCAAAAATAAAGATGTCTTTTTTTAGTTTGATAAAAAGAAATAGCAATATAGAAACCAAAGATGCCCTGTTGGAAAAAAGGTTTGAAGTGCAAGTTTCCATCCTTTCTGATAAGAAATTAATAACTCATTTGCTTGAAGCCATTCAAAAGTTTGGTAATTTTTTAAATTAAAATAGGTAAGAACAATTGGCATTATCAGTATTAAACAAAGTGTAAAAGGAATGACAATTTTTTTTAAACGATTAAAAACGAAATCACCTATTGACTTTTTACTCAATTGAAGGGCAAACATGTAACCGGTTAAAATAAAAAAGAGCTCCATCAAAAATAAATGACCCTCAAAGATTGCAAAATCAAAAAAGTAACTTCCCTTATCGTCAAATGGCCACATGGCAGAGTATGTAACCATATAAGGAACAGCGGCATGAATCATACAACGCATGAAGTTTCCAAATACCTTAATATTATCGATAAAAATAAGTTGACTCATTTAATTATTTTTTGATGAATAAATTGCCGTCGTGTACCAAATTAGGCTAAACAAAATGTGTAATAGACTTAAAATTGCTATAGCATTAAAAATTATGGAAGAAATTGGATTGAACAAAAGTAGCAGGCTTGGTAGGATTAATCCTGAAAAAAACCAACTTATTAATCCCATTTTAGTTTGATTATCTGAAATAAATCCAGTGCCCAATGTTCCTACAAATAAAATACTAAAGAATATTAACTTTTGCATTATTGTTAGGGCATTTTCAACATATATGAAGAATAGCAGTTGTGAAAATAAAATTATTGTATTTGTTATTAAAATTGAATTAGGAACAGTAATAGTTTCAATTTTTGGACTTATGGGTTCAACATTCGTTACTTGTTTAGCGAAAGGTATATTGTTTATTATTTGTGGGTTTAAAGAGTTTGTTGAATCATTTATTCCGAAAACGACAGGGTTTTCATTTTCTTCAACCTGAAATGTACCAAATAGTTTATCCCAAAAAACAAATGTTCCACCAAAATTTTTATCGACATAAGGTTGGTTTCTTCCATGATGCACTCGATGATGAGCAGGAGTAATCATAATTTTCTCCAGCCAGAAGCTTTTTTTAACCAAGCTATTGTGATTGTAAAATTGGATAAAATAATGAATTGAGGAAACTGAAACAAAAATTTCTAGAGGAAATCCCAAGATTGCCATTATTACAAAGTAAGGAAAAGAAGAAAGTGAGGAATACCAGGAATTTCTTATTCCGAGTGAAAGACTGTAATGTTCTCCTTCGTGATGTACAACATGAATACTCCAAAGTATTTTAAAAAAATGATGAGTTCTATGTAGCCAATAAAAGAGAAAATCCCAAAAGATAAATGCAAGAATCCAAAGTGCATAATACGGCAATTTTCCTACAAGGTGTAAACTGAAATATTTTACAGTATAATAGTAAGCTAAAACTTCCATTCCTCGAAAAATCCAGAGGACAATATGACCAGAATTTAGATTAATGATCAACTCTTTCCAAGGAAGTTTTTGTTTCAAATAATACTTAAGAATTAAAACTTCAAGTATAACAAAAACAAACAATAGCAAATTGCCTAGCGCCATTTCTAAGTTCACCATTTGATTTTTATTTTAATACTTAAACACTAATCCTCCAATGGAAAAGCCTGCTGAAGTTCCAATTAAGAGACAAGTGTCACCTCGTTTAATTTTGTTATTGGCAATACAATCAGCCAAAGTTAATGGAATTGATGCAGCGATGCAATTGCCATAATTTTTCAATGTATGTTGCACTTGATTTTCTTTGAAATTATACGAATCTTCAAAAATCTGAATCGCTGTTTTTGATGCAGAATGTGGAATAATTACATCGATATCCTCAATTTTCATGGTCAACTCAGAAAAAAATTGAGTAATAAATTCAGGCAACTTTTGCTTCCCTAATCGAAGCATTTTTTTACCGTTCATTTTGAATGAATACATTTCCATCGAATATGGGTTTTCCTTGAAAACATTCGCAATTCCACCTCCTTCAATCATGGCATGATACGTTCCTTCTGAATAAGTTTTTTGCATTCCTTTTATGTGATAGGAGTTTTTACTTTCATCAAAAGTTACAATTGCAGCTGCTGCGCCATCGCCAAGTAGGGTAGTGGTTTCCCAATTATCTGTATTCAAGCCTTTGGATGAAACCTCAGAGGAGACAATAATGATTGTTTTTAGGGAAATTCCATCAAGTAATTTTGCAGCAAAATCAAAAGCAGTAACAAAGCTCAAACAAGTGCAGTCGATGTCAATTGTTGCAAAGTCATAATCGTGTCCATTTTTAAGTTCAGATTTTATTATACTTGCTTGATTGGGAATAACATAGTCATGAGTACCTCCAGCAGAAATTAACATGTCGATTTGGGACAAATTCATGGATGCATTTTTCAACGCAAGTTCAATGGCTCGAGCACCCATAAAGCCAACTGTTTCATCCTGAACTTGATGCCTTTGTTGCACACCTGAATAGCGTTCTGACCAGCCAGAAGAAATATTATTAATTCTTTCAACATCCGCAGAGGAGATAGCTTTGGGGAGGTATGTCCCCATTGAAACAATTTTAATTGGTTTTTGAGTAGTATTCATTTCTTATTCTCCTTAGTTTTTTATCCTGTGAGGTTTTATTTGAACTGATTTGTCTGATGTTAATTTGATCGATATTTAATTTGAAAAGTAATTCAGAAATTGCATTTGCAGCATTTTTATAGCTACTGTCAGTACCTTCGATAAATAATTCAAGATCATAATCACTTGTTTTAATAAGCGCATAATTTAATATTGCAGCATCTGAGAAAATAATTGCCCTTCTAAAAAAATCAGGAAAAACTTTAATCTCTTTTCCGTGAATATCTAAAAATACAAAAACATCATCAGATCTTCCCTCAATTTGTTCAATTGCAAGCGTTTTTAAGCCACACGAACAGTTTTTTTTCTCTTGAATGACGTCATTTAATTCATAGCGAACAATTGGTTGCGATGAACGCTTAAAATCAGTTATTACAGGGTGAAAGCGTGTTTTTTCTTCATTCAAATACTTCTTTTCAATTTGCAAATAATCTTCGTGAAAATGAAGGGTACCTTTTTTACAAGTACTTGCTAATAATCCTTCAGTACATTGATAAACCTGGTGAATAATTTGTTTAAAAACACTTTCTAGGTATATTTTATCTTCTGGATACAACACTTCAGCGACTGAAATTATCTTGCTTGGTAAAATTTTCAACTCTCCCTTTTCAACACTTTTTGCTATTTCGATTAACATACTTGGCTGGGCAACTAAAATTGTTGGATTAAGTAAGCCTAAAGCTCTGATATTTGTTTCGATTTCGTTTAAAAGGTCAAAAAAATGAAAACTTAAGACGGATGATTTTACACTATCATATAAATTGCTATTCGCTCTTAGAAAGAAAGCCACGCTTCTTTTTTTTAATGAAAAACCAATTACCCGATCCAATATACAAGCTACCCATTGAGCTCTTTCATTTTCTGTAGCTAAAAAAACACCTCGATTGCCACTTGTACCAGACGATAAACCAACAGTGACTTTTCCAATCATAGGAGAAAAATTTCTAGATTGCTCGGATTCAAAAGCCACATGAAATGCTTGTTCCAGCTTGATTTCTTGAGTGTTTATTGCATTAAAATTTTCCATGAAGGAAGATTTATTCATGATTGGATAAGCTTCAAGAGTCTTATTCTTTTTTGCTAAGGCAGAATAAAATGGTGATTTTAGAAGTATAAGCTGAAAGCTTTTCCAACGTTTATTTTGTAATCGAGCTAAATTGTTTGAATAAAACCATTTATGTAGTTTTAGTTCTATTAAATACCATAATATTTTTAGCTTAAAGTACATCGAATGATATTTTAGATTGAATTAATTCACTTGTCGTTTCAAAACAGTGTGTTGGAACAATTAAGGTAGTTGGATTTTTTTTGTGAAATTCGTGAATTTTTTTCAATGTTTCTTTGTAGTCTGACCACGAATCAAAAAATAATCGCACAATGGGGTTTGGAAGTATATTTTCCTCATAAGATTTTTTTAACCAGCATGCATCGGAAATAAGAAAATAACTTCTTTTTTGCGTTTCTAGTTGAATTCCAATTTGTCCTGCTGCATGTCCGGGTAGTTCAAAAACAAAAATTGATTCGTCCCCAAATAAATCAAATTTATGTCCAAAAATTGGATCATCCATTTTTTTAGTATCGCGATCAATAAATATTGTTCGTTCTTTCAAGTCATTTGGTAAGAGAGTTTTTAATACACCTTTTGAAAATGCAAAAAATGTTGACAAATTTAAAGTATGATTTAATGCGGTGGAGGAGGTGTAGAAAGTTGCATTTGGAAAATCTTTCAAGCCACAGATGTGATCGGCGTGAAAATGAGTGATAATGACGTGATGGATCTCGTTTGGTGAAATGCCATGTGAAGCTAATTGGCTTGAGATTTCTTCATTTTTACTAATTTTCACTTTCGTGATTAATGCATAAATTTTGTTGGGGAAAAATTTTGTCGCTCCATAAAATTCTTCAGAATAAGCTGTATCGTACAAAATATATCCCTTTTCAGGATGTTGAATTATTCCCCAAAGGGCATGAAATTTTATTTCCAATTTTCGGCCAATAGAAATTGCATGATGCTCTTTCGCTAAGCAAAATCCAGCATGATTCAGGTATAATTTAGTTTTTTTCATTATACCAATTTACAAATTCAATGATTGCATCGTCGGTGCTCATTTTAGGATCATAAGCTAAAAGTTTTTGCGCTTTAGAAATATCCATGGTAAATGACTTTGTTAAGGTACCAACTCCGTATTTTGTTAAAGCGGGTTCTTTTTTATTTGTGAGCTTTGATTTTAACTCCATTATACTTGCAATGAAATGAACTAAGGCATGTGGAATCTTTTTTGAAGGCAAATTTCGATTTAATTTATTCAAAACCAATTCAATTTTCTCCCATAAAAGCACTGGTTCACCATTACTGATATTATAAATCTGATTGAGCGCTTCACCTTCCGCTTTGAGTCCTAAGATAATTGCGTCCACAACGTTCGAAACAGAGGTTAAATCAACCAAATTTTTGCCATTTCCGATGATTTTTAGTTTTCCTTCATCAAAAGCACGAATTAATCGGGGCATAATGACGGTATCACCGCGTCCTGTTAATGCTCGTGGTCTCAAAATGACGAATGGAAGATTAGAATTTTCAATTTCTATTTCTGCTAAACGTTTTGTTTTTGCGTAATCATTGACAAATTGTTGAGGTAAATTTTCTGATTCTTTAATATTAAATCTATCCTTAAAGTTAAAGTATAAGCTTGGCGTGGAAATAAAAATGAACTTCTTGATTTTGCAATTAGAACTTGCTTTAATTAAATTTTTTTGGGAAATAATATTTGCTTTTTCAAAATCTGAATAAGTTCCCCACGGTGATGAAAGTGCTGCAGAATGAATAATGTAATCAACTTGATTCACAAGTTCTTGAACAAAATCTTGATTCGATAAATCTCCTAGTTGATAGTTGATTTTTTCATGCTTGATATAATGACTTTCCTTTAAACTTCTGCCATTAGCAATGATCATTTTTACTTCAGGTAATTCAATTAATTTTTCCAGTGTTCGAAAACCAAGAAAACCAGTAGCACCCGTAAGTAAAATTTTCATTTTGAAGCTTTATTTTTAAAAAGTGTAATAATTTTCTTGATCGTAAGGATAATTATTAATGCAACAAGTCCACCAGTTATTCCAAAAATTAATTCTTTTACTATACTAGGTATGTCGGTAAAAAGGTGGTGTAAATATTCAATATTATGTGCAAATATACCACCGGAAACAAGCAATAACGCTATGGTTCCAACAACTGCAAATATTTTAATTACAATAGGTAAGGATTTTACCAAAATTTCACCAAGTGACTTTAGAAAACCTTTATCATTTGATTTTTTTATGAGTTTAAATCCTAAATCATCCATTCGAACCACAAGTGCCACAATTCCATATACGCCTATGGTTGCTAAGATGGAAACAATTGACAAAGTTAAGATTTGGATACTTAGGCTTTTATCCAAGACGGTACTTAAGGCGATGATTACAATTTCAACAGAAAGAATAAAGTCTGTCGTTATTGCTGATTTTATTTTAGCTTTTTCTAATTCACGGTTGTCTGTATCTTCTAAAACAGTTTCCTGATGGTCAGCATGTTTTTTATGAAAAAAGTATTCTACAATTTTTTCTACTCCTTCATAAGCCAAATAAAATCCTCCAATTACAAGTATCACAGTTATTGCGGACGGCAAAAACGCATTTAGCAATAGGGTAATAGGTACAATGATTAATTTGTTAAGAAATGAACCTTTTGTAATTGCCCAAAGCACTGGGATTTCTCTTGACGAAACAAAACCTGTAGATTTTTCAGCATTTACGGCCAAATCATCACCAAGAATTCCTGCTGTTTTTTTAGTAGCAAGTTTAGCTGTAACAGCAACGTCATCCATTAAAGCAGCAATATCATCTAAAATCGCAAAAAAACCTGAAGCCATGATTCTATAAAATTTATTTAGATGATAAAATTATAATAATTTATGGAATATTTTTGCAAAATAGTTAAGATTAACTTATTTTTTTAATTTTTTATCGCAATATCAATTAGTTTTAAGGTGTTATTCACTTTTTACTTTTCAAAAACTTCTTTGATTTTCTAATTGAAAACGATTAATACCTGCTTCGCAGTATATGCAATCCTGCGCCAAAGTGAAATTTTTGATCAGAATTAAATTACTAAGATCATGAAAGTATCTTGAAAGTTGAAAATAACTTACATAAAATCTTGACTTATTAATGAATTTTGTATTTTTGGTCAAGATGACGACTTGGACATTGAGGGATGGGTTAGATTTTTAATAGCAGGATTCACTTCGTGGCTGCTGGCGCGGTACAAATCCAGCTGAGCGGGGGAAGTAATATTAAATTATCAATGGACTCAAAGTTATGATTGGCTTAAACAATAGAAAAATAAACAAATTTGGTGCTGTAGTATAAATGTTGTCACTAATTAGATTATTAAAAACGAAATAAATAGGGACCCCACGCCAGACCTGCAGGATATGCTTCCTTGCTCTGGAGCTAAATCTAGCCGAGCGGTATTTATTATACTTTACCCAATTAAATTCTATTCTTTTAAGCATTTTTTTCATGACTCCAGAGGAGTCTAATGTCTTAACGGCGGACGATAGTCCGTCGTTAATGAGAATGTTTGCGCAGTTTTGGCGTGTGTTTTTGGTTAACCGCATCGCAGCCACGAAGTGAAACCATGCCAAAACTAAACTTTTGGGAAAACTTGCGGATAAGCATTTAAAAAAATAATGTTTAATTCTTTTGAACTTAATTAGAAATCTTTAATTAAAAACCTCAGTTCGATTGTAAAATTGAAATTCAGATTGACATAAAAAACTGT
>CAZHLZ010000185.1:0-7550 GCA_964532475.1 uncultured Chitinophaga sp. | reverse complement strand
AGGTGGATACGGAAACGTTTATTTCTTATCTACATTTGCGATGGGATCGTAAGTTTCTGCTGCTTGGAATATCCAGAAGCGCGGTGCTTTTTTTGCAAATCCTTGTTACGTACAAATTCACCCAACATGTATTCCAGTTCACGGAACGAATCAGTCTAAATTAACTTTGATGTCTGAATCATTGCGTAACTCAGGAAGAATTTGGGTTCCAAAGAAAAAAGAAGATGCAGAAGCGATCAGAGCTGGGCAAATGAAACCAACTCAAATTGCAGAAGAAGATAGAGATTATTACTTAGAAAGAAGATATCCAGCTTTCGGAAACTTGGTTCCTCGTGACGTTGCTTCTCGTGCTGCGAAAGAGCGTTGTGATGCTGGCTACGGAATTGAAGCAAATGACACAAACGAAGGAGTTTACTTGGATTTCTCTTCAGAAATTAAAAGTAAAGGAAAACAAGCTGCTTATGCAAGTGGAAATCACAATCCAAGTGAAGAAGAAATCATTTCTTTAGGTAAAAAATGGGTTGAAAGTAAATACGGAAACTTATTTCAAATGTACGAGAAAATTACAGATGAAAATCCGTATGAAACTCCAATGAAAATTTATCCAGCGGTTCATTACACGATGGGTGGAGTTTGGGTTGATTACAACTTACAATCTACAATTCCTGGATGTTTCGTAGCTGGAGAAGCAAATTTCTCTGACCATGGTGCAAATCGTTTAGGAGCTTCTGCTTTGATGCAAGGTTTAGCTGACGGATATTTCGTATTGCCTTACACAGTTTCTGATTATCTAGCAAACGATATCCGTACGGGAACAATCTCCACTGATTTAGCTGAATTTGCTGAAGCAGAAACAAGAGTAAAATCTCAAATCGATCAATTCCTAAACAACAATGGTACAAAATCTGTTGACTACTTCCACAAAAAATTAGGTTTAATTATGTGGAATAAAGTTGGAATGGGAAGAAACGAGCAAGGTTTGAAAGAGGCTATCGCTGAAATCGATCAAATTCGTAAAGAATTCTATGCAGATGTATTTGTTCCAGGAAGTTCAGATGAAATGAATCCAGAATTGGAAAAAGCAATGCGCGTTGCAGATTTCATGGAATTAGGACAGTTGATGGCGATTGATGCATTACAAAGAAAAGAGTCTTGTGGAGGTCACTTTAGAGAAGAATACCAAGATGCTGAAGGAGAAACATTGAGAGATGATGAAAACTTCAAATTCGTTGGAGCATGGGAATACAAAGGTGGTGATATCAATCAAGCTCAATTGCATAAGGAACAGTTGAATTATGAGTTTATCAAGATAGCGGCGAGAAATTATAAGTGATTTCTTAGTTGATTATAAGTAGTTATGAGTATTGTCGCACAATAAGTTTTAAGAAATAAGAATACCTTGGAAAAAGAAAGATTAGTTATAAAAAACTTTGGACCAATCAAATCTGTAGATTTGGACTTGGGCAAAATGACTATTCTTATTGGCGATCAAGCAACTGGGAAAAGTACGATTGCAAAAGTTTTGGCTGTTTGTAGGTATTTTTCTTATATTGTAAACTATAAAGATTTTGAGCACAAAATCTCTTCTCAAGATACATTTAAAGATAATAACCAGTTTTTGAAAGGATTAAGTGATTGGGGTATTATTGGTTATATTAAACCTAACTCTTATATTAAATATAATTCTTCTCTTTACAATTTTGAGTTTGATGCCCTTTTAGACGAGATAATTGATAATGAGACATTTATATTTAATACTAAAACTAGACTAGAACCTTTTGGAAATTTTAAAAAATTATTAAAAGAATTAGAAGATTTACGCGAGGCTGAGATGAGTTTAATTTCCGATGATAATCCAAAAGAAAATTGGACACCAAATGAAAACTTCTATAGACTTAATGTTAAGAAGGTTATGGATAATCCATTCTATATACCTACTGAAAGAGCTTTACAGACAAATTCTTATGGTAAAGATTTATTAATTTCAGATGCTCAGATTGATGAATTAAATAAGATCAATCGAATTTTGAGAAGTGCAAAAAAAGAATGGCATATTGACCATTTATCAGTCTCTTATAAAAATATAGATGGTCAGGGATTTGTCAAAAAAAGTAATGAAGATTTATATTTTCCTTTAAATTATGGTGCAAGTGGTTATCAATCTTCCATCCCAATAACTTTGATTATTCAATACCATAATGTTTATTTACGAAGTAGAACCTTCATAATCGAAGAACCAGAGTTAAATCTTTTTCCAAAAACACAAAAAAATTTAATTGAGTTTTTTGTAGAAAGCATTAATAATAATGGACATTCGTTTTTAATACCAACACATTCACCATATGTTTTAAGTTCTTTGAATAATTTGATGGTGGCATACAGAGTTGGACAAAAACAAAAAGAGAAGGTAATCAAAGAGTTAAAAATTGAAGAGAAATATTGGTTAAATCCAAAAGATATTTCAGCATATGGTTTAGAATATGATGAAAAGGAAGGCGGAATAATTCATAAGGATTTATTTTTGAAAGATTTACAGGAAATAAGTTTGGATTATTTAGACGGAGTAAGTTCTGAAATAAATGATACTTGGGATAAATTAATTGAACTTGAAGGAAATGAAGATTAATTTGGCTCAACATATCTGTACATCAAGTAAATGTTTATCAAAAGGGAAACATTCAACAATAGCTTTGTCTGCAAAAAAACAAGCTAAAGGAGTAAAATATGAATTAGAAAACGATTCGAAAATTAACATTTCCTTCTACGATTTAGATGATTGTGTTTTTCCAAAGAAAAGCAAAGATGAGAAATTTGAATTATGTGATTATGTTTTAATATTACAAAACAATAAAAACATTGATAGTACTTATGTTTGGGTTGAATTAAAGAAAACTTCTGATTTGGATAAGTCCTGCTCTCAAATTTTGAATTCATTTAGGAATGCCATTTCATTCGATAATCAAGTTGAGCATTACGCTCGAATAATAATGGGTAATATAAATAAAAGTAACATAATAAAAGATAATACTAAAAGATTAAAAAAGGAGTTTGGAAATCGATTCGATTTTTCGAGCCAAAAACATAATAAAGATAAAACGAGCAAATTATATTTAAGAAATTAATAAGATTATGAGTACAGCTAAAAAAAGTATCAACATCAAACTAAAAGTATGGCGTCAAAAAAACGCTAATGCGAAAGGTGCAATGGAAACTTATTCACTTGATAATGTTTCTACCGACAGTTCTTTTTTAGAAATGTTAGACCAATTAAATGAGCAGTTAATTAACGAACGTAAGGAACCAATCGCTTTCGATCACGATTGTCGTGAGGGAATTTGCGGAATGTGTTCACTTTACATCAATGGACAAGCTCATGGTCCTGACAGAGCTGTTACAACTTGTCAATTGCACATGCGTAAATTCAAAGACGGAGAAACAATCTATATTGAGCCTTGGAGAGCAAAAGCTTTTCCAGTTATCAAAGATTTAGTTGTGGACAGAAGTGCTTTTGACCGTATTCAGCAAGCTGGAGGATTTGTTTCAGTAAATACTTCTGGTAGAACAATGGACGCAAATGCTATTCCAATTCCAAAAGCAGATGCAGACAAAGCTTTCGAAGCAGCTGCTTGTATTGGATGTGGAGCTTGTGTTGCAACTTGTAAAAACTCTTCAGCAATGTTATTTGTTTCTGCAAAAGTTTCTCAAATGGCCTTATTACCTCAAGGTAAAGTTGAAGCAAGAGATCGAGTTTTAAATATGGTTAGAACCATGGACGAAGAAGGTTTTGGAAACTGTACAAATACAGGAGCTTGTGAGGTTGAATGTCCAAAAGAAATTTCTTTAGACAACATCGCACGAATGAATAGAGAATATTTAAAAGCAATGGTAACTGCTGAAAAATAGTCTTCAGCAATAAAATTGTAAGTCCCAGTTATTAATTTAACTGGGATTTTTTGTTTATCGACAATTCATTGTTCCTAGAAAAAAAAATGTTGTAAAATATTCACTCAAAAAACCATTATTTTTGTTACCCACAATAATTTCAAAGGATATGACAATGACAGAAAATGAGGTTCGCAGCAAAATCGAAGAATTAAAAGCACAATTAACAGGAGATTTATTCGCCGACATGGAGTTTCAACAAGAGATTTACGAATTAAAAAAAATCCTTAATCCTCGAATTGAAGAACATCCTGAAGAAGATGATGATGAATGTTTGAGCTGCGGATCCTAGTTTATACTAGCTTGCAAGATCTTGCCAATTTTTATTTAACAATCTCCACATCTACTCTACGATTTAAGGATTTATCTTCTTCCGTAATTTCAGGAAAAACAACCGGAAGAGTATTACTAAAGCCCTTATATGTCAAACGTGTAGGGTCAATCCCACGATTTACCAGATAGGTATAAACTGCTTGCGCCCGAAGGACAGATAATTCATAATCTTTCATGCAACACACATGTCCACGAATTAAAATCTTGATTTCGGTATTTTCGTTCAAAAAATCATAGAACGATTGTAAATCAGGCATGGAAATTGGCACAAACTCGGCCAAACCTCCAAAAAACTTTACGTCTAAGGCAACTGTTTTTGGGGAGTCTGAACTCAACAATTCTTTAAATTTTTCATTGGAAGGCAACGCAACAATTTCCTCTTTATTTTCTTCAATAACTCCTATGATTTCTGTAACGATTGGTTCGTTGAATGGTCCAGAAGTGTAAAAAATATCGACTCTTCTCCACCCTTTATAATTTTTTACTGCTTCACTTTTATCAAGGTAAACTTCACCACGAACCTCTGATTTAGAACTTAATAAATTTTCAGGCTTAAATTGATTTAAAACGGCATTCAACCTATTTGTTGCGAGCTTGTTATTGTATTTTTTTGTCCCAAACGTATCAGTATAAGAAACGATTTTTGTAACATCAACTTTACTTGTGGCTATTAATGTAAGAATTTTTTCAGCTTCCTCATTTTTTAATTCACTTGAATTAAAATCAAAGTAAACACTCAGTTTCTGTTGTGCACTAATTGAAAGCTTAAAAAGGAATAGAATGGCAAAAAGAAAATATATTTTCATATTAGTTTTTTTTGGAAAACGTAAAGGTAGGTATTTCGTTACATTTAATTGCTTAATGTCCTATATTCGATTTAGTTTTCTATTTTTTTGTTATTTCTAAACACAATGGCTATTTTTGTACAAAACAAAATACGATTCAATGGAAAAGACTATTTCCAACAACGCTATTCTTGATCATAAAGTGGACAAAGAAACCTTAGTAAAGGCCTTTAGACTGATGTGCACGGCAAAAACCCTTGCAGAAAAGTACGAAGCGAACAAAGAAATTACTGCCAAATATGTGCATGCAACTTCTCGCGGACATGAGGCAATTCAATTAGCTTTGAGTTTACAATTGTTGCCTCAAGATTGGGTTTCTCCTTACTATCGTGATGACAGTATTTTATTGGGAATTGGAATGTCTCCCTACGAATTAATGTTACAAGTTTTTGCAAAAAAAGATGATCCATTTTCTGGAGGAAGAACGTATTATTCGCATCCATCGCTAAATCGAGATGATATGCCGAAAATCATTCATCAATCTTCCGCAACAGGAATGCAAGCAATTCCAACAACGGGAATTGCGATGGGAATTCAATACAAAGAAAAACAAAATTTAAACCAAGATTTTGGGGGAAAAAACCCAATTGTTGTTTGTTCTTTAGGTGATGCTTCTTGTACGGAAGGTGAAGTTTCGGAAGCTTTTCAAATGGCTGCTTTGAAACAATTTCCAATCGTATTTTTGGTGCAAGATAATGGCTGGGATATTTCAGCAAATGCGAAGGAAACTCGTGCTCAAGATATCAGCGAATATGCCAAAGGTTTTCATGGGTTAGATGTGAGAACAATTGATGGGAGTAATTTTACAGAGTCTTTTGCGACTGTAAACGAAGTGTTTGAGATTGTTCGAAAAGAACGACGTCCATTTATTATTCATGCAAAAGTTCCTCTTTTAGGACATCACACTTCTGGCGTTCGAAAAGAATGGTACCGCGATGACTTGGAAGAAGCAGCAAGCCGAGATCCTTATCCGAAATTGAGACAAGAATTGCTAGAATCAGGAATTAACGAAGCACAACTAACAGAAATTGAAGCAGAAATTAAACTTTTTGTCGATTCAGAATATGAAAGAGCACTAAACGCAGAGGATCCAAATCCTGAGAGCATTACCGATTTTATTTTTGCACCTACACCAATTACTGAAGAAAAAGGAGAACGTGAACCAAAAGGAAAGAAAAAAACGGTCATGGTGGACAGTGCACTTTTTGGAATTCGTGAAATCATGCACAAACATCCAGAAGCATTGTTATACGGACAAGATGTTGGTGGGAGATTAGGAGGAGTTTTTAGAGAAGCGGCAACTTTGGCTCAAACTTTTGGTGACAATCGTGTTTTTAATACTCCGATTCAAGAAGCATTTATTATTGGTTCCACCGTTGGAATGTCAGCAGTTGGATTAAAACCACTCGTAGAAGTTCAATTTGCAGATTACATTTGGCCGGGACTTAACCAATTATTTACAGAAGTAAGTCGCTCTTATTATTTATCAAACGGAAAATGGCCTGTTAGCTGCATAATTCGTGTTCCGATTGGTGCTTATGGTTCAGGCGGCCCATATCATTCATCTTCGGTAGAATCTGTTTTGACAAATATCCGAGGAATAAAAATTGCTTATCCATCGAATGGTGCAGATTTAAAAGGTTTGATGAAAGCAGCATTTTACGACCCAAATCCAGTTGTCATGTTGGAACACAAAGGTTTGTATTGGTCAAAAATCCCAGGAACTGAAGGAGCAATGTCGATTGAACCAGATGAAGACTACATCATTCCATTTGGAAAAGGTAGAATCGTGCAAAGTGCTAAAGATGAATTTGTTACTTCGGGAGATTCAGCAGTAATAATTACTTACGGAAGAGGGATTTACTGGAGTTTAGAAGCTACAAAAGAATTTGAAGGTAAGGTTGAAATTTTTGACTTACGTACCTTAAATCCGATTGATTTTGAAGGAATAAATGAACTTTCGAGAATACACAATAAAATCATGTTGGTGACAGAAGAATCTATAGAAGCAAGTTTTACTTTGGCTTTGGCGGGACGAATTCAACGTGATAATTTTGAGTTTTTGGACGCGCCAATTTCCATTGTTGGATCAGTTGACACGCCTGCAATTCCACTAAACTCTGGTTTGGAAGCAGAATTGTTGACCAATGCAAGTAAAGTTAAAAACGAACTAATCAAATTGTTAAACTACTAAATACTAATAGAACATGAAAAAGTTAATCCTTATTTCCACTTTATTTTTAAGTCAATTTTCCTTTTCTCAGATGTCGAAAGAAGCTGTAGAATACGAAATTTCAAAATATTCAAAAAATACCTGTTACCGATTTTCAATTTCAGCAGTAAATGCCATAAAAGAAACTACTAAAATGGTGGAGGATAATTTTGAAATTAAGTTTATTGACTTAGGGAAATATCTGTTTTAAAAACTCA
>CAZHLZ010000184.1:0-7573 GCA_964532475.1 uncultured Chitinophaga sp. | reverse complement strand
GGGGTGTTGCTGTAGGAAAGCAATATGCTGAAGCTTTTTGTATAGTAAGATTAATAGAATGAATGTATGGAAAGTAATGAGATTTTTATAATTGCTGAATTATCTGCAAATCATGGTAGTGATATAAAAATTGCTATTGAAACAATTAAAGCAGCCAAAAAATCAGGTGCTAACGCAATTAAACTCCAAACATATAAAGCTGAAACAATGACGATTAAGTCAAATAAGCCAGATTTCTTAATTAATCAGGGTACAATTTGGGATGGAAGAAATTTATTTGAATTATATGAAGAAGCATTTACTCCTTGGGAATGGCATGAAGAATTATTTAAAGTTGCAAAAGATATCGGTTTAATCTGTTTTTCAACCCCCTTTGATTTTACTTCGGTTGATTTTTTAGAAGAATTAAATAATCCGATTTACAAAATTGCTTCTTTTGAGATTACTGATATTCCCTTAATTGAATATGCTGCATCTAAAGGAAAACCAATGATAATTTCAACTGGTATAGCGGAATATGAGGATATTAAGTTGGCAATTGATACATGTAAAGAAGTTGGTAATCACGATATTACTATTTTAAAATGTACATCTTCATACCCTGCACCCTTCGAAGAAGCAAATTTGACAATGCTTGATCGTATAAAACAAGATTTTAATGTAAAAGTAGGTTTGTCAGATCACACTTTGGGTATCACATTACCTATATTATCTGTTGCATTTGGTGCAAAAGTGATCGAAAAACATTTTATTTTAGACAGGAGTATTGGAGGTCCTGATGCTTCTTTTTCTTTAAATGAAGAAGAATTTACTTTGATGGTTAAATCTGTTCGTGAAGCTGAAAAGGCAATTGGAATTGAAACATATGACTTAACTGAAAAACAAAAATCTGGAAAGGCTTTTTCGAGGTCACTTTATATTTGTGAAGATATTGAAGAGGGGGAATTATTTACAACTAAAAATATTCGATCAATTAGACCTGGATTTGGTATACATCCAAAGTTTTTGGACGATTTTATTGGGAAATTATCAAACTCAAAAATTGAAAAAGGAACAAGAGCTGATTTAAAATTTATAGCGAAAAAACAATGAAAAAAATTGCAATAATTACTGCTCGTGGAGGAAGTAAACGCATACCTAAGAAAAATATTAAAATATTTCATGGTAAGCCAATCATTGCTTATTCAATCGAGGCAGCTTTAAAATCTGGTATTTTTGATGAAGTCATGGTTTCGACTGATGACTTAGAAATTAAACAAATTGCTTTGGAATATGGTGCTAAAGTTCCTTTTTTAAGATCCGAAAAAAATTCTGATGACTTTTCAACAACAGCAGATGTAATTGAAGAGGTTTTAATCGAATATTCTAGTAAAGGTATTCAATTTGACTATGCTTGTTGCATTTATCCAACGGCACCTTTTGTAACATCAAAAAAACTAAATGATGCATTTGTAAAATTAATTAATTCAAATTGCAAATCAATTGTTCCAATTGTAAAATTTAGTTTCCCAATATTAAGATCTTTTAAATTAGAGAATGAAAAAATTTCATTAAATTGGCCTGAAAACATGAACGTACGTTCACAAGATTTACCAGATGCATACCATGATGCGGGACAGTTTTATTTTTTTAGAGTTGATTCATTTTTAAATGAAAAAAAACTTTTTACAGATGATACATTTGGAATGGAAATGCCCGAAAATGAAGTTCAGGATATTGATAACAAAGTAGATTGGAAAATCGCTGAGATTAAATATCAATTATTAAATATCTCTGAATGAAAAAAATATTATTAATTGGTTGTGGGAATATTGGTGCCTTATACGATATTAATAATAACGAAGTGCTTACTTATGCAAAAGCATTTTCAACTAAAGGTTGTACGATATTTGTACATGATATGAATGAGCATTTATTAAAAATCATTACAGATAAATACAAATATCAACCTATTTACAGCGCACGTGAGATTGATTATTCCATGTTTGAATTAATTTGTATTGCTACAAGTACGAATGTTCATTTCAAATATTTGAAGGATGCGATAGAAAACAATGTGCCGACAATTATTTGTGAAAAACCAATTTCAACCAATCTTTTTGAACTAAATGAATTAAAAAATGTTTATTTACAAGGAAATTCAACGGTGTATGTTAATTATATAAGAAGATTTCAATCTTCATTTATTCGCTTGAAAAAAATAATCAAAGAGACTGAAATACAGAATATAAAGAAAATTAATTTTAGATATAAAAAAGGTTTTTTAAATAATGGTAGTCATGGACTTGATTTAATACAATTTTTATTTGATTATGAGTTAAAACTGAATGATAGTTATATTTGTGAAAAGGTATATGATTTTTTTAAAGATGATCCAACTTGTTCAATCATAAGTAAGGAGAAAGGTTTTATTTTTAATGTTCAAGGTTTTTCGAATATTAATTATAATATATTTGAAATCGATTTGTTTTTTGAGGATACAATTATTTCTATTTTAGAAGGTGGAAATCTAATTACTATAAAATCAGAAAATAAAACTGAAATTTTTGAGAGAAATGCACTAAAAGATTATATGATTCCAATAATTGATTTAATATTGTCAAAAAATGGGACAACAAGAATACAGGATAATTTCTTAGAAAGCTTAGAATTAAATAAAAAAATGATATCCTTAATATAATAAGTTATGGGAAAATTAGCAATAAATGGGGGGAAAGCTATTCGAACAAAACTCTTCCCAAGTTATAATACAATTGGAGAAGAAGAAAAATCAGCCGTGATTAAAGTACTTAATACTGGAAATTTATCACAATATTTAGGAGCTTGGCATGAGGATTTTTTTGGTGGTCCAAAAGTGAATGAGTTTGAGGCTAGTTGGCAAAGTGTTTTTCAAATTTCACATGCTATTTCAGTTAACTCAAACACTTCCGGTTTATTTACAGCGATTGGTGCACTTGGAATTCAACCTGGTGATGAGGTAATTGTTTCGCCTTATTCCATGAGTGCAAGTGCAATAGCGCCATTGGTCTATGGAGGAATTCCAATATTCGCGGATATTGATAGTAACTCATTATGCATGAGTCCAGAAAGTATTGAAAAATGCGTAACACCTCGTACAAAGGCAATCATTATTGTACACATTATGGGCCATCCAGCAGATATGGATAAAATAATGGAAATAGCCATGAAGTATAAATTGAAAGTGATTGAAGATTGTGCGCAAGCTCCAATGGGAATGTATAAAAATAAATTCGTTGGAACTATTGGTGATATCGGTGTTTTTAGTCTAAATTATCACAAACATATTCATACTGGTGAAGGTGGTGTCATAATTACTAACAATGATGAATTAGCTTTTCGATGTAAAATGATTCGGAATCATGCTGAAAATATTGTGGGCCCAAAAGAAATTGAAGATTTAACAAATATGATTGGATTCAATTATAGAATGACAGAAATTGAGTGTGCAATTGGTGTAGAACAAATAAAAAAATTACCTAATTTAATTGAAAAGCGCCTTGAAAATGTAGCATTTTTTGATAGTAAAATGAAAGATTTTCCCGCATTGACTATTCAAAGACGACAAGAAATAGGAAGCAAACATTGTTATTACACTTATCCGATTTTTTTTAATAGTGAAATTGCTGGAATACATAGAAATAAATTTGTTTCAGCTTTAAATGCGGAATTACCAACAGCGATTCTAAGAGAAACGACAACTTTAATTGGTTGTGGTTACGTTAAGCCACTATACTTAGCACCGATTTATCAAAAAAAGGTAGCATTTGCTTTTCAATTAAATGAAAATACTAAAAATATAAATTACTCTCAAGGAATTTGCCCAATTGCTGAAGACATGCATTTTAACAAACTCTTTTATCATGAGTTTATGAGGCCAGGAATGACTCAAAAAGATATGCAAGATGTTATTTATGCATTTGAGAAAGTTTTTGAAAATATAGATGAACTTAAATAAACTTTACACTTCCTTTAAAGGGAAAGGTTTAATTGTGTTTAGTGACCCTTCAGCTGCTAAATCTTGCTTGGCATTTGCTAAAATTTGTAATTTTTTAAGTTTAAATTGTACGTTTCAAATTTTAACAAATAAATCCTATTCATTTTATGAAGAATGGGATTTAAATATTGAAATTATCGATGGTATTCAAGAAATATCATTTGATGGAATTGATTGGGTTTTTTCAGGTACATCACACCCTGATTCTTCCCTTTGTTTTGAAGTTTCAATTATTAAATTATCAAAATTATATAAAATAAAAACTTATGGGTATGTCGATCAATGGAAGAATGTAAATCAAAGGTTTTTATATGAAAACGATTTATTTTACACAGATTTTATTTTTGTACCAGATTTGTTTTCTAAAAATAAATTAGTAGATCAAAAAATTGATGTTGAGAAAATTCAAGTTTTAAAAAACCCTTATTTAACTTATATTGAAAACTTTTGGCAGATAAAAAAATCAAAGCAAGAAATTGAACTAATTTTAAATATTTCGTTAGAGAAAAAAAAGATAATTGTTTATGCACCTGATCCATTTACTTTAAGGGGTCAAGATTTGGTTTTTGGATTTGATGAATTTTCAGTATTTAAAGAATTAATTGATTTGCTAAAAATTAAGAAAGATTATTTTTTAATCGTTAAATTACATCCATTACAACCTAAAAAAAAGCAATTTTTAGAGTTGGCACAGAATCATAAAGATATCTATATTGATTTAAACAATGAATTAGACAATTTGGATATTTGTTTTTACTCAAATTATGTCTTAGGTTTTTATTCTAATTTTTTACTTGAAGCAAATCAAATTAATAATTCTGTTATTAGATATTTCCCAAACAATAATCGCCTAGATATTTTGGGATACTTGGATTTTGGTAATAAAATATGTAGTTATGAAGATTTAGTGATGGCTATAACTTAATTTTTAATTAAATTTGTATTTTAGTAGGATTAAATTTATAGAACATGACTTTTTTAGAATCTGAAAGATTGATTTTACGTCCGCTTAATGAGGGTGATTTAATTGGTAATTATCCAAAATGGTTGAATAATCAACAAATTGTTGAATTTAATTCTCATGGCCGATTTCCAAAAACAGTTGATTCTTTGAAGGAATTTATTTTTAATAGTAACAAAAGCAATAATTCAATTGTTTTAGCTATTGTTGATAAAAGTTCTAAAAGTCATATTGGAAACATTAGTTTGCAGTCAATTAATTGGATAGATCGAAATGCCGAAATTGCTTTTTTGTTGGGTGAAAAAGATTTTTGGGGCAAAGGAGTTATGTTTGACGCAGGACAATTATTAATAAAACATGCTTTTTTTTCTCTAAATTTACACCGCGTATATTGTGGGACATCATCCGAAAACATTAGCATGCAAAAATTGGCATTAAAACTCGGTATGAAGCAAGAAGGTGTTAGGAAAGAAGCAATTTTCAATAAGGGAAATTATTTTGACATTATTGAGTATGGTATTATAAAAAACTAATTATTATGGAATTTAACGGTCAACCATTATTGCCAAATGTAAAATATTGTTCGAGATGTTGTATGCCAGAAACAGCAGAAGGTTTGGCTTTTGATGAAATGGGTATTTGTCAGCCATGTCGTTCATCAGAACAAAAAATTCACATCGATTGGACTGAAAGGGAAAAAAAATTGGCAGCCATTTTAGATAATTATAGAGGTAAAAGTAAAAGTGGATACGACGTAATAGTTCCAATTAGTGGAGGCAAAGATAGTATGTTTCAACTTTATATTTTAACTCAAAAGTACAACATGAGATGCTTGGCAGTTACATTTAGCCATAATTGGTACACTGAAACAGGTAAATATAATTTAGAAATTGCTTTAAACTCTTTTGATGTAGACCATATTATGTTTACACCAAACAATAAAACGATAAACAAGTTAGCAAGAGAATCACTGTATAAAATTGGTGATTCTTGTTGGCATTGTCATGCTGGTGTTGGTGCTTTCCCTTTAAAAGCAGCAGTAATGTATGAAATTCCTTTATTAGTTTGGGGTGAGTCTGTTTCAGAAAGTGATGGAAGAGCAACTTATGATAATCCAATTAAGTTTGATAGAGATTATTTCACAAGAATTTCAGCACGTTTTTATGCCGAAGAAATGGTAGGAAAAGACATTACGATTGAAGAGGTTCAACCTTGGGTTTTACCGCATTATGATGATATTGATCGGGTTGGCATAGAAGGTATTCATTTAGGTGATTATATCTTTTGGGATGATGAAAGACAGATGGAGTTCATACGTGATAAATATGGCTGGAGAGAAGATAAAATTGAAGGGACATACAAAAGATATAAAAGTGTAGAGTGTAAAATGGCAGGTCTTCACGATTATACAAAATATTTAAAAAGAGGTTTTGGTAGAACAACAGATCAAGCAAGTAGAGATGTAAGAAATGGTTTGTTGACAAGAGAGGAAGCTTTTGATTTAATCAAAGAACACGACACAGTTAAGCCAGATGTTTTGAAATGGTATTTAGAAAAAACAGGTATTTCGGAAGAAGAATTTTATAAAGTGATGAAAGAACAAAGGCTCAAAGTTATGGGAAATGATTTGAGTAGTGCTTGTGAAAAATGTAATTTGTTTTGATAATGGCTAACAAAAGATTGAAATTAAAAGAAGTAGTTGATCTTTATTTAAAAGGACAATTAGATATTTTTGAATGGAATAAAGAATTTATAGATTCAATAAAAAAGAATGATATAGATATAAAAGCTATCGTTAATTTTAATGAAGAACTATGGCTTTCTAATTTAAGAAATGTAATCGAAAATAGAAATAAAGGTTTTGAAAAATTACTAGGTGTTCCAGTAGGTGTAAAAGATATTTTTAACACCATAGGTTTTCCAACAGAAATGGGGAGCCCAATGTGGAAAGGGTTCAATTCTGGGAATGATGCTAGAGTAGTTTATGATATAAAATTCAATGGTGGTTTTGTCGCTTGTAAAACAGTTACTGCTGAATTTGCTGTTCACACGCCAAATGAAACGCATAATCCATGGGATTTAAATTTTTCTCCTGGAACGTCATCAAGCGGTTCAGCAGCTTCTGTAGCTTCAGGAATGCTTCCAATTGCCATTGGTACACAAACTGCAGGTTCTATAATTAGACCAGCTAGCTATTGTGGTGTGTTTGGATTCAAACCAACATTTGGAACTTTACCGAGAACCGGTATGTTAAAAACAACTGATACACTTGATACACTTGGACTTTTCGCTACAAATATTGATGATTGCGAATTATTGTTTGATGTTATGCGAGTGAAAGGATTGGATTACCCATTTGTAAATAAAAAATTAGAAAATTCTGATTTTCAACAAAAAATTGGCAAAAAATGGAAAGTCGGAATTATAGTTGATCAGCTTTCAGTTTGTAAAAATTATAGTCCGTATGCTTTGAATGCTTTGAATGACGTTATTTCAAAACTAAAAGAAATGGACGAAATTGAAATTATAACACCAAAGTTTTCTTCAAATTTAGAAAAAGCTCATTCTATTCAAGAAACTATTTATCACAAAGCCTT
>CAZHLZ010000183.1:0-7594 GCA_964532475.1 uncultured Chitinophaga sp. | reverse complement strand
TGTTTCCATCGTACATATTTTAAATGACTCAATTTGTGAAGGAAGTGCTTATACATTCGCTGGAATGAATATTTTTGAGGGTGGAACTTATTTAGATACTTTGTTAAGTACCAATTATTGTGATAGTATTGTCATTTTAAATTTAAGGATAAAATCAAACGGTTGCCTTGAAAGTTCTTGTAATGAATTGTACATCTCTGAATACATAAAAGGAAGTTCTTTCAATAAAGCAATTGAAATTTATAATCCAACTGCAACAGATATTGATTTGAGTAACTATTCTATCAATTTGTATATTAACGGTTCTTCCACTATCACAAATTCAATTCCGCTTTCAGGAGTAATTTATTCAGATTCTACCTACGTAATTGCTCACACTTCAGCGGATGCAATAATTTTAAACCTTGCCGAATTGCAAACCTCGACCTTAAACTTTAACGGAGATGACGCCATTTCATTGTCGAAAAACGGCCAAAATATTGATGTTATTGGACAAATTGGAGTTGACCCAGGTACAGAATGGGTTGATGGGGGAGTATCAACAAACGGAATGACTTTAGTTAGAAAATTTGATGTTTCATCAGGGAATATTAGTTCAGGCAGTTATTTACCATCCCTTTATTTTGATGCTTTGGCTTTGGATGATTTTTCAAATCTAAAAAATCATAGTTCTGCATGTCAACAAAGTTTATGTAATTCATACTCAACAATTAGTATCCAGATTTGTGAGGGCGATTCATATCTTTTTAATGGGAATTCATACTCCACTGCTGGAATTTATTTTGACACCTTGCAAAATGCGAATGCTTGTGATAGCATCGTTACCTTAAATCTGAGTGTAAATTCTTCCTTAAAACTGCTGGATGTAAGTATTTGTCAAAATGAAGGGTACAACTTTAATGGTCAAAACCTGAGTGAAAGCGGAATTTATTTGGACACACTAAGCAATGCCTTGGGGTGTGATAGTATTGTAAGGTTGAATTTACAATTTTTTCCAGTTTTTGCTTCAACATTGAATCAAACAATTTGTTTTGGAGAAAGTATCACCGTGAACGGAACAATTTACAATTCCTCAGTGCAAGGTGCTACAGAAACATTTTTGAATGTTGGTGAAAATGGATGTGATTCAGTGGTAACAATAAATTTAACAGTGCTACCACAAATTACAGGGCAAGATGTCATTAATTCTTGCGATGATTTTACTTGGATTGATGGAATTACTTATTCAAGCAGTAATTCAAGTGCAACATTTTTATTAGAGAATGCTTCTCAATTTGGCTGTGATAGTTTAGTTACCTTGAATTTAACAATAAACAGTGCCAGTTCATCTACTCAAACAATAAGTGCTTGTCAATCATTCACTTGGATTGATGGAATTACTTATACATCTTCTAATTCAACTGCAAGTTTCACTATTCCAAATGGAAATAGTAATTCCTGTGATTCAATAGTTTATTTGGATTTAACAATCAATTCTGTCAATTTAGGAATTTCATTAAATGATGAAACCTTAAGTTCAGAAGAAGATAATGCCTCTTATTTATGGATTAATTGTGAAACTGATTTGCCAATTCCTGGTGCTGCTAATCAAAGTTTTACACCAACGATTGAAGGAAGTTATGCCGTAGTTGTTTCAACTTTAGATTGTTCAGATACCTCCGATTGTGTTTTTGTTTCTTTGGCAAATCAAAATGAATTAAAATCTAATAAAATTAGTATTCACCCTAATCCAACGCAAGGAGTTTCAATTGTAGAACTAGAAGACTTTCATCAAGTTTCAATAGAGGTTATTGACTTATTTGGTAAAATAATATTTAAAGAAGAAGAAATCGAAACAAAAGAATATGTCTTACCTTCAGATGCTTTTGCAAAAGGCACGTACTTCATTCGTGTATTTAACGACACAAATTCTGAGATCTTACAGTTTGTAAAATATTAGAATCGTTATCCAAAGAAAAAAGCTGATTACGTGATAATCAGCTTTTTGTTTTTTAGATATTTTATTAAATTTTATGTTACGCCTTCTGCTCCCAAATTTGAACCAATTCTGTTAATGTATTCACTGCTTTTTCCATGTCCTGAACAGAAACATACTCTTGTTTTGAGTGAATCCCCATTTCTCCTGTAAAGATATTCGGACAAGGTAAACCAATAAAAGATAAACGTGAACCATCGGTACCACCACGAATAATGGAACGAATTGGTTTTACACCCGCTTTTTCCATGGCTTCAACAACATAGTCAGTTACGAAAGGAACATCGTTTAAAATTTCCTTCATGTTTCTGTATTGTTCTGTTACTTTTGAAGTATAACTAGCTCCTGAATATTTTGAAATCACTTCCTTTAAAATGTTTTCTAAACGAAGTTCGTATTCACCCAATTTATTTGTGTCGTGATCTCGAATAATAAAAGTAATTGCTGCCTCTTCCAAACCTCCTGACATAGAAACAGGATGCACAAATCCCTCTCGACCCGATGTCGCCTCTGGACACCAAGAATCAGTTGGCAAAGAATTTAAAAATTCAGCTACAATCTTAGAAGCATGGATCATTTTTCCCTTTGCATATCCTGGATGTGCAGAAACTCCAGTAACAGTGAAAGTCATTGCATCTGCTGAAAAGGTTTCGTCTTCAATCATTCCCAATTCTCCTCCATCCAAGGTATATCCGTAATCAGCATTTAATTTTTTCATGTCAATTTTGTCCACACCACGACCAATTTCTTCATCAGGAGTAAATAAAATACGGATGTCGCCATGAATAATTTCAGGATGTAGCAATAAATGTTGCACTAAATCCATGATAATTGCAATTCCTGCTTTATCATCTGCACCAAGAAGTGTTAATCCACTTGCAGTAATTATATCATCACCAATTTTTTCTTTCAAATATTTTTGACTTTCAGTTGTAATAACAACATTTTTGTCGTCTGGAAGTACAATTGGGGAACCATCCCATTTTTTATGCAAAATTGGTTTTACATTTTTTCCTGAACAGTCCGGCGCCGTATCCATGTGAGAGCAGAAACAAATTGTTGGCACTTTTTTGTCTGAATTTCCTTTTAAGGTTGCATAAACATACCCCCATTCATCCATTTCAGCATCCGAAATTCCTAATTCCTTTAATTCCTCAACCAAGACTTTGGCTAAATCTTTTTGTTTCATCGAAGAAGGTGTCGTGTCAGAATTCGGATCTGCCTCTGTATCTATTTGCACGTATTTGAAAAAACGCTCAGTAATTGTTGCCATATTTTGATAAAATTTGCACGAAGTTACATGTTTTTTTCTTTCTTATTTTAGTTAAGAAGCAATTTGATTTCTTGCAGGTATTTTTCGTCTTGAGAAATTGAGTTATGACCTACATTTTTGAGCAGAAAAAAATCATCCTGTAATTTTAGCTTTTTAGCTAATTTCTCACTGTGTGAATAGGGGATTAATCCGTCATTCTTACCATGAAACAAGCTTATTTTTGCATCTATTTTTGAAATAATTTTTTCTGTGTCAAATTCATATTTCAACATAAACCTAGGTAAAAACGAAAATTTATAAGCCATTAAATCTCTTAAATTTGTGTAGGGTGCTTGCAGAATTAATGTCTCTATCTTATTGTTCTCTGCAATTTTTGTAGCTAAATAGGTGCCGATTGAATAGCCTAAAACTATTATTCTTTTTCCTTGATATTTCTTTTTTGATTAACCTCACTTATACAAGTAAATGATGATTTAATAATTAATTTGATTTTGTCCAATCAATTGTGCCTAGAAAACGTAAATCTGGTACCTTTCACAATAAGTAAGCGTAAAAAAAAATCAAGTGTTTGAGCGTAGCGAGTTTTGATTTTTTAGCGTCGTTTGTAGAAAGGTAGATGCGTTTTCAAGCACTAGACTTTTGGTTCTTTTTGGCAATGAAAAAGAACAGAAAATAGATTTCTTCTAAAATATTGTTTTTGGGGGTAGATATGAGGTCAATCACTTTCTTTTCTTCTTAACAACCAAAAACCCATCCGAAACGAATTGTTTTTCAGAGAAAATTTGGCCTTCGCTTTTGCCAAATCCACGGTAATCGAATAGACAAACATCAAAATTTTGCTGAGTGTAAATTTTAGCAATTTCTGACCAAGTTTCAATGTTTCCGGAATTTCCATGACAGTAAAATAGAATTCCTTTTGGGTTTTTAGATTTAAAAATAACAGCATTTATGTTCTTTTTATCAGATGTTCTAAGGTTAAATTCTTCAAATTCATCTCCAAATTGAAAATCATAATTCTTGGCCAACTTTTTTCCGTGGAAGATAAAAGATTCTTGGTTTAGGTAGAAATAGGTGCAAATTCCACAATAGATTAAAGAAAGAAAAAAGATGATTTTTATTATGGAATGCTTCATTTTTGTGATAAATAATCAAAACAAAAATAAGATTAATTTTCACTTTATTAAAATGTTAAATTTATGTATCTAAAGAAACATTATCCCAATCCAGGTTTTTATCAATAATCCATTCCAAGGCTTTTCTTCTTTCAATAACAACTGACAAGTTAAATTTATTTTCATTTCTTCTTGTTAAATGATGTACTAAGTAATAATAATCCAATTCTTTGATAATGTTTTCTTTTGAAACAGTTGAAATATTTTCAAAATATTCTTGAATACTTACTGCAGGAGGTAAATAATCAACATAATCTTCTACGTCAAATTCGTTGATAGGATCTTCAAGTTTTTTAATAAAACCTAAAACCCATAGAATTGCTGTTAAACTTTCTTGGTACCAACTGAAATTAATTTTTTCTTCATCAGTAAATTCTTTCCTTTCAATTGCCTCCCTCTCTTTTTCACTTAAAAGTTGATCAATATTTTTTTCTTTCATCCAATTTAAGGAAGTGATCCTGTCTTCAGGATATATTGTTAAACTTTTAAATTCAGTTAGAATAATAGCCCTCATGGCAATCATCCTTAAATCTCGAAAATTAATATTCTTTTCATCTAAAAGAGGGAGTTGAATTAGTAACCCTTCGTTAATTCTTTTTAGGTTTAATTCCCTGATTTCTGTTAAATTCATTCGTGTATATTTTAAATTTTGTACTTTTAAAAAAATGTAAAAAGGCAGATTATGTATTCATCTCTATCATTAATTTCATATCCGTTATCTTTCTTCTGATGCCTTTTATTACCATCAGCTTTTCAATTTTTATTTTCCAATCTGATTTACTCGGTATGCCTATTTTTATACAACAAATCAAATTAATATTTAGTGTAATTAGGTTTAACAAAAATAAGATTATTTTTCAATTAATAAAAGTGATTGAATATCAGGTCAGAATAGAGCAAAACTGATGCCTAAATGGAAGTTGTTTTGATTTTTTTGTTGAATGATGACAATGTTACAGCATGCCTTAATCAATTTTTCTTCGTATTTTTGCTAAAACAATTTTTTAGCATGTCAAATAGAATTTGTGATTTATTTCAAATAAAATATCCACTTATCCAAGCTGGAATGATTTGGTGTTCAGGTTGGGAGCTGGCAAGTACCGTTTCGGAAGCTGGAGGTCTTGGTATCATTGGTTCAGGATCAATGTATCCGCATATTTTAGAAGATCAAATTTTGAAATGTCAAAAAGCGACAAATAAGCCTTTTGCGGTAAACTTACCAATGCTCTATCCAGATATAGATAAACACATTGAAACAATAATTAAATTAAAAGTTCCAATTGTCTTTACCTCGGCAGGAAATCCAAAAACCTGGACAAAACACTTGCAAGATCATGGAATCATTGTTGTGCATGTAGTTTCAAGTTTGAAATTTGCACTAAAATCACAAGAGGCTGGAGTAGATGCTGTTGTTGCAGAAGGTTTTGAAGCTGGCGGACACAATGGACGAGATGAAACAACTACTTTTTGCCTTATTCCCGCAGTAGCGCAAGAATTAAAAATTCCTTTAATTGCTGCTGGTGGAATTGCCACAGGAAAAGGGATGCTGGCTGCCATGAATTTAGGTGCAGATGCCGTTCAAATTGGAAGTCGATTTGTTGCTTCGCCTGAATCGAGTGCACATCAGAATTTCAAACAAGAGGTGGTAGATGCTAAAGAAGGAGACACCTTGTTGACATTGAAAGAATTAACTCCTGTTCGTTTATTAAAAAATCCCTTTTTTGAAAAAGTACAAGAGGCTTATCAAAAAGACGCAACACATGAAGAATTGAGCGAGATTTTAGGTAAAGGTCGTGCGAAAAAAGGAATGTTTGAAGGAGATTTAGTGGAAGGTGAATTAGAAATTGGTCAAGTAGCATCGCTTATCAATGAAATTAAGCCTGCAAAAGAAATAGTGGAAGAAATAATACAAGAATTTAGAATTGCTTTACACCAACAAGAAAAATTTAATTTTTAATGATAAAATTTGAAAAATTCACTTTAGAAAATGGCTTGCGAGTTATTTTTCATAAAGATGAAACCACTCCGATGGCGGTAATCAATACATTGTACGATGTTGGTGCACGCGATGAACATCCTGATAAAACAGGTTTTGCCCATCTTTTTGAGCATTTGATGTTTGGTGGATCGGTGAACATTCCAGATTTTGACATGCCATTGCAACGTGCTGGCGGCGAATCAAATGCCTTTACTTCAAATGATATTACCAACTATTACGATGTGCTTCCAGCTCAAAATATTGAGATAGCCCTTTGGTTGGAATCAGATCGAATGCTTTCTTTGGCCTTCACAGAAAAAAGCTTGGAAACTCAATGCAGTGTAGTAATTGAGGAATTTAAACAACGATATTTGAATCAACCTTATGGAGATGTGTGGCTCAAATTGAGACCATTGGCGTACAAATCACACAGTTATCAATGGGCAACAATTGGTAAGGAAATCAAGCACATTGAAGAAGCCACCATGGATGATGTGAAAGCATTTTTTGCAAAATATTATTGTCCTAGCAATGCTATTTTGTGTATCGCTGGAAACTTTGAACTTCAAGAAATTAAAGATTTAGTGAAAAAATGGTATGGTGATATTCCTTCAGGGAAAAAACCTGAAAGAAATATTTCAAAAGAAGCGGTTCAAATCGAATTTAGGGAAGAAATCTTAGAACGTGAAGTTCCATCAGATGCATTTTATTACGCCTTTAAAATGTGTGACAGAAAATCTAAGGATTATTATGTTTTTGATATCATTTCTGATGCTTTGGGAGGAGATAAGTCTTCACGATTATACAATGTGATTCAAAAGAAATTAAAGTTAGTAACAGACATTCAATCATACATTACAGGTTCTTTGGATGAAGGATTATTTTTAATCAGCGGAAAAATTGCTCCAGGAAAAACTTTCGAAGAATTAGACCAAGCTCTTTGGCTTGAATTAAATAAATTGAAGGATGAACTAATTCCTGATTTAGAATTAAATAGGTTAAAAAATAAAATTCAAACATCAAAAGAATTTCAGGAGCAAGGTTTGTTAAATAGAGCAATGAGTTTATCTTATTACGAATTGTTAGGCAACCCTGACGCAATAAATGACGAACAAAATGCGTATGCATCAATTAGTTCCTCGGATTTTAAACGTGTTGCAAACACCTTGTTTGATAAAAATAAATGTTCATTGTTA
>CAZHLZ010000182.1:0-7601 GCA_964532475.1 uncultured Chitinophaga sp. | reverse complement strand
GAGCACCGCGACCGAGCGGGCGGGGACGGTGACCGTGGCGGTCTCGGCATCCCACAGAGTAAAGCTAATTTGTCCATCAGTAAATTCCTCCTCTTTAATTAATTGTTTTTTATCATTATAATGTGAATCTGTTTCGACGGTTTCCTTGTTATGTAATTTTTTTTCCGACTTACACATTAAAAGGCCATTGCTGTAGTAAAAACTTTCTTCTTGGGTGTGATAGGGATAGGAAAAGTTTTCAAATTCAGAATATAAATGTTTTTTATCTGAATAGCAGAATTTACTTTTCATATTCAATTCATTGTTGGCGTATAGATGCCAAATTTCTGTGCAATTTTCGCTGGAATTTAATGTTTTTGTAATTTGAGATAGTCGTTCATTGGTAAAAAATTTAGTGATAATTGTGTCACCAAATTCACTTTTTGAGGATTCATTCCTATATTTTTCAATATTTTTTGAATCTGAACGAAATTCTCCTTTTTCTACTAAAATTCCATTTTTATCGTATTTTTTTGTTTCTAGCGAAACATTATTCATAAACAAATACAAAAGTCGGATTGATTTTTCATTTTGGAAATGTTGAATGGAATAATTGGTATACGCGTTTTCTCTGGAGATTGATTTTTCAATAAAATTTACTTTTGATGCATACTCATAAGTGGTGACAGCTTTTAAATTTATTTCCTCATCAGGATATTTTTCAGCATAAAAGACAAACGCAGCATCCAATTCAGGAATTAATTTATCCAAAGTTGGCTTAAGAGAATCTAAAATTCCATATTCGTATTCCCCTTGCGTAGGATCAATTTTTTCCTCTACAATTTCCTCCTCATGCAACTCTTCTGAGTTCATCTCTAAAATGATTTCTTCTTGGGAGAATGAAAATAAAGTAAAAAGTATCATCAGAATATGTAATATTATTTTCATCATTTTATTAACCTCAGTTCGATTATTAATATTGGATTCAGACCGCTTATAAACAATGAGTTACGAATAACACTTTTGAAGATTTATCGGGATAAATCAAGAAAGGGTTTTGAAGTAAATCGTTGTTTATCAGTGGGATAACAATATGCTTTGCATAAAAATCAGTTATTCAGCGTTGTTCAATCTCGATTTAGCCCGCTAAACCTTCGATTAAACGCCTTGACTAACAGTTTTTTATGTCAATCTGAATTTCAATTTTACAATCGAACTGAGGTTATTATTAATTTCATATAGTCCGCTTTTTGTTCCGTTCTAATTTCCCTCACAATAAGTTTATTTTTTTAGGAAAGAATAAACACTAAACTTTCTTACAAATTTAATTTTCTTAAAAAATATTTTCATAAATCAATCGTTCTTGACAAAAGCTCTCGTTTTAAACAAAAAAGTGTAATTTTACCTCACAATAATAATTTTCTAATGAAAAAGTATTTTAACAAAATAAAAATTTCATCAAAAAGTAGTTTTTTGACGCTTGTTTTGTTTTGCTTTTTATCAAAGTTAGTTTTTTCTCAGGAAAGTTATGACAATTGTGCAAATGCTTTAGAAATATGTCCAAACGTAGATTTTAATGTTACAAATATTGGTGCAACTAAAACTTTCTGCGCAAATTGTGATGATAACTTCAATTTTTGTTTTACTGCTAACAATACCATTTGGATAAAATTCACTTCTAATGCCTTGGGTGGTTTTGGACAAGTAAATTTTTCTAACCTCAACTTTGAAAGTGCTGCAAATCAGGACAATGAAATTCAAGCCAGTTTGCTCGAGGCGGGTGCACCATGCGATGCAACAACCTACACTGCAATTGGAAACTGTGTTTCAAATGGGACCACAAATTTTTCATTAAGTGCAAATTTTGCGCCCTCAACACAATATTACCTAGTAATTTCTGGTGCCAAAAATGGACCTGGAATTACCAAAGCAGCCGAAGCAAGTATGACCATAAATCTCAATGGTGTCGGAGTAGAACGCCCATTTCCTTTTGTGTTTTTATCAGCACCAGATAGTTTGTGTAAATACGAACTTGCTACCTTTAGTGCTACCATTGGAAATTGTCCAGATAGTACAAATTTTCAATGGTTTATCAATGGAGAATTAAAGGCAAATACAAGTTCATTATTGTATCAAAGTTCCTCCATAAGCAATAATGATGTTTTAACATTTTCCTGTAATTGCTTTCAACAATGTGTTAGTGTTCAAAGTATTTCATCTGCTCCAATTTTTGTAGAAGAATTCGAAGTGAATGCTGGTGAGGATCAAACAATTAAACACGGTGAAACGATTTCTTTAGGAGGAAGTACAGATGCTTCAAGTTTCTTTTGGACCCCCACAACTGCCCTATCAAATGAATTGATACTTAACCCAATTATTAGTCCAGAAATAAGTACAAGTTACTTCTTGGTGGGTCAAAAAAATGATTGTATAATCACGGATGAAGTCATCATTACTGTAAGTTTAAAATTAGATATTCCAAATACGTTTACACCCAATGAAGATGGTTATAATGATACCTGGAAAATCCCAAGTTTGGAGTCTTATCCAAATTGTTTGGTACAAATATTTGATCGTTGGGGACAGCTCGTTTATTCATCCACAGGTTACAATGAAAAGAAGGCTTGGGACGGAAAAATAAATGGCAAAAAAGGCAATGAAACCGTATATTTTTATACCATTGAGTTGCGTGACGACTCTAAAGAAACGCTAAAAGGAAGCGTCACAATCATAAGATGAAAATAAAATTAATCATTTTCTTTAGTTTGATTGCTGGCGTAAGTTTTTCGCAACAAATTCCACAATACAGTCAGTGGTTTTGGAATCTTTTTGCCATAAATCCAGCGTACGCAGGACTAAAACCATGTTTGGAAATAAAAACAATTTACCGCACTCAATGGGCAAATTTGGAGGGTTCACCAAATAGTGGAGTTTTAACTTTCAGTACACCAATTTATACCCAACGTAAAAAAATGTTGACTCCTCGACAAGGTTGTGGCTTTAAATTTGAATCTGAAAAAATTGGACCTTTCTCCATGAATCGATTCAATTTATCCTATGCAGGGCATTTTAATTTTACTCCTGAAACACGTTTGTCTATTGGGATTTCCGCAGGTTTCAAACAATGGGTTTTTGACAAAGATAAAACTACAACACTTGTCCCTGATCCCGTTTTGCAAGAAAGTAATTCATTTATTTCTCCTGATGCAAGTTTAGGTTTGTGGTGGAATGGGGAAAATTATTTTATTAGTGCCTCATTCAACGAGTTAGCTCGCAGTAAATGGGATGATATTGGCACAGATTCACGCTTTAGAATGCATACTTTTTTTAAGGCGGGATATCGAAAAGCAATCAATGATCAGTTTACATTTTTACCCTTTGTTTTGATGAGAATTCCACCTAAGGGACCAGTTTCAATGGATTTGAATTTAGTTATTGACTATAAAAACAAACTAGGTTTTGGACTAGGGTTAAGAAATGGAGATGCTGTTAACGCATTGGTATTATTCAAATTTCGTGAAAACTTCAATATTGGATACTCTTTCGATTACTCCATTTCGCGCTTAGCAAAAAATCAATATTTTACGCACGAATTTTCACTTACGTACGGTACCTGTAAAAATAAATCAACAAGTAAGACAATTTGTCCTTTGTTTTAAATTAGGATTCTAATTCATCTTCCTTAAACCAACTTGCATATTTCACATAATTGTCAGCAATTCGTTGCACTTCCCCTTTAAAAAGTTCTGGACTTAGAGTTTTCACTTTTTTAGCGGGAATCCCAGCATAAATACTCCATGATTCAACGCGTGTTCCTTCCAATAAAACTGCACCAGCAGCAATGATGCAATTGGATTCGATGTAACAATTATCCATTACAATGGAACCCATTCCGATAAGAACGTTGTCTTCTATTGTGCAACCGTGAACTAAGGCATTGTGACCGACAGAAACATTATTTCCTAAAATGGTTTTCGTTTTTTCGAAAGTACAGTGAATAACCGCTCCGTCTTGAATGTTGACTTTATTCCCCATTCGAATAGAATTAACATCGCCTCGAACTACAGCAGAAAACCAAACGGAGCATTGATTTCCCATAATAATATCGCCGACTAAGCTTGCGTTTTCTGCAAACCAGCAATCTTCGCCAAATTGAGGCTCAAATCCTCTACATTTTTTTATTAAAGCCATGGATTTTTGAAAGTTAAGAATTAAAAGTTAGGAGTAATTTCTAGAAATTTTGTTGATTTACTTCTTAAAAAATCCACCAATAAAACCAGTTAAGGAATTCACAATTGAATTATTCTTTCCACCAGATTTTGCTCCAGAATTTTCGGAAAATCCAGAAAAAACAGAAGAAATAATATCCTCCAAGCCATTTCCTTCCTTGCTAGCTTTAGAATTTACATTCGAGGAAACTTGTTTGATAATTTGCGGCATTACCGTTTTCACTTGATTTGCAGTTGATTCCGACAAACCCACTTTTTTAATCAAATTTTGAACAAAATCGCTTTCAATTAAATTTGAATACGCATTGTCTTCATCTGTGTTTTCATTGGCAGAAAGTAAACTTGCCGTTTGTTTTGGGTTTTCCTTATTTTTCTTTGAAATACTAGACAAAGCGGTATTTACAACAGAATTAACCTGTTTTTCTGAAATTCCAGTTTTTTTTAAAATTCCTGCAATTTGCTCGTTTTTTAGGATGTCGTTTATGTTCATTTAATAAATTTAAAAAGTTTTAAAGTTAACAAATTTGATATATCACTTTTCGAATGATCACCAATCAGGTATCCAAAAGCTTTTAATTTTTCAATTCTGTCGCAAATAATTTTTATGATGGCAAGTATCGGTAAGGCCAAAAACATTCCGCCAATTCCAGCGAGAGTGCCTCCTACAATTACTCCAACCATGGAGGCCAAGGCGTTGATACTCACCTTAGAACCAACCACTTTTGGAATCAAAATATTATTATCAATAAATTGAACAATTACATTTACAATGATTACTCCAAAAATCATCGATAAATCAGAGGAACCAACTAAGGACATCAAGACAGAAACTGAACAAGCAATTAGGATTCCGATGTAAGGAATTAAATTGAGAACAGCGGTCAATACTCCTAAAAATAGGAAGTATTTTAAGCCAATTATCCAGAGACCAAATCCTGTTAAAATAGCCACAATGATCATTTCAAAAAATAAACCAACCACGTAATTTCTAATCACTGAATTGATTTCTTTAATGATTTCTAGTACAAATGATTTTTCAACATGAATAGTTTTTTCAGCAAAAAACTCAAAAAAACGGACAAAATTTTCTTTGTACATCAAGATGAAAAAAATATAAATCGGCACCAAAATTGAATTTAATAGTACATCTGTTATTCCACCTAAAGATTTAAGTGAACCTTTCGGAATTTTATCGGCATTTACATTTTCAATTAAGTTTGTTTGCTGCTCAATACTAAAACCAAAAATTGAATTTACCCATTTTTGAAAATTAGCAAAATGGGTTTCCAAATTCTTTGTAATTTCTGGAATATCGTCAAAAACACTTGCTATTTGTTTGCTCAGTAAAAAAATCACTAAAACAATTGCACCCAAGGCCATCGAAACACTCAATAAGGAAGCTAAAAAATTTGGTAAACGCAGACTTTTATTTAAAAACCGATGTATTGGAAAAAGGATAATTGCAACAATAAAAGCAATGATTAATGGGATGAGAATTCCTTGTGCTATGTAGAAAAAAGTGACAAATAAGCATAAAACAAGACTTATTGCAGCCATTTTATATACTTTTGAATTTGCGGTAAATTGCATGTTATTTTGTAAAATTTGAATAAAAATACAATTTATTTTGAAAAGAATTGCATTAATTATCGGGGATTAATAAAATTAAATAATCAGCATTTCCTTCAAATCTGTTTTAGTTATTACTAGACAGACAAGATAATTACCAATTTTTCAACAAAGAAAAACATTATTATTCATCAAATTTTACATATTTCTTCCGCTTTGTTGTAAATTTGTTAGTATGAAAATTTTTTTTCTTCTATTTATTATAACAGCAGTTCAAACATTTGCACTATTTGCTCAAGACAAATTGCTTGAAGTTTCAGCAGGAAAAATAGAGCGCATTAAAAATTTTCATTCAAGGTACATTTCGTCAAGAAACATTGATATTTGGTTACCAGATGGATATTCTGACAGCACAAAATATGCTGTTTTATAAATGTAAGATGGTCAAATGCTTTTTGATGCCAGTTCTACTTGGAACAAACAAGCGTGGGACATTGACGATGTGACTACAAATTTAATGAAGGATAAAAAAATAAAACCATTTATAATCGTTGGCATTTGGAATGACTCAAAAACTAGACATAAAGATTATTTTCCCGAAAAAGTATTCAAAAAATTAAGCCGCCTTGAAAAAGATTCCTTGACCGCACGTTTAATTAGAAAAGGGAGAACAACTCATGAATTCAAAGCAGGTTCGGATAAGTACTTAAAATTTCTAGTCAAGGAATTAAAACCCTACATTGATAACAATTATTCTGTTGCAAAAGACAGGGAAAACACCTTTATTATGGGAAGTAGTATGGGAGCATTAATTTCAATTTATGCCTTGTGCGAATACCCAAAAGTCTTTGGTGGAGCGGCTTGTTTATCAACTCATTGGCCGGGTATTTTTTCCTTGGAAAATAATCCAATTCCCGATTACACGATTGACTATTTGGAAAAACACTTACCTAGCCCTGCCACGCACAAAATTTATTTTGATTGCTGTGACGAAACACTCGATGCCTTATATCCAGATATTCAAAAACGGGCTGACTCTTTGATGCAAGAAAAAGGTTTCACTAACAAAAACTGGCAAACACATTATTTTCCGGGTGAAAATCATAGCGAAAATGCCTGGAAAAAACGTTTAGACTTGCCTTTGTTGTTTTTGTTTGGGAGGTGAGGAATTGCTTTAAAAAATTTAGATTTTATTTTGAAACATCGTTTGTTAATACAATTTAAAATATATCGGCAAACGACATTTAACTCTCACCTTTTTACCATTGTATTCGCCTGGAATCCAATTTGGCATGCTTTCAATTAAACGAATTACTTCTTCGTGAAATATTTTGTATCCCTCTTCAATATTAATGGTGGAAATGCTCCCATTTGCTTCAACGATAAAACTAACGTAAACTTTGTTACTAACATTATTGTCAATTGCCTTTTTGGGGAACCTTACATTATTTGCAATCCATTTCTGCATTTCATAGGATCCGCCTTCAAACTCGGCATCTTTGGTAGGGATTTCAAATAATACTCGCTCAGTATCATAATAAAAAAACTCCTCAAAGAAGAAATTTGTAATATCATTAAATTCATCCACATCCTCGTTATTTGATTTTGATGCAGCTTTATTTTTCTCTGTAGAATTTAAAAGTTTCTTTGTCTCATCTTTAACAACACTTGTGTCGCTTTTAAAGCCACTAATAAATTGAATTTTTTCCTTAATTGTTCCATCTTCAAGATAATGAATGCCAATACCAGTTCCTTGCTCATCAATTTCAATATCAGTAAGGATATTTTCATTTTGATAATATCTTTGTGCTTTTCTAGCAACGT
>CAZHLZ010000181.1:0-7618 GCA_964532475.1 uncultured Chitinophaga sp. | reverse complement strand
TTTACATCTTAATTGTTTTTTCTTACGGTGAAGATAGGTTAAACCCAAATGATCTTAAAGCAGGTATTTCTGTTCATCCATATTTGAAAAAATACGGAATAGAATCAGGTGATAATATATTAAAAATCAACAACATAAAAGTTGAAAACATCTTAGAATCTAATTCAGAAATCATGTTACGTGATGGACGAAAAATTGAGGTAATAAAAGCTGATGGTACAATTAAGACTATAACATTACCTGAAAAAATTTATTACGAATTATTTGAAAAAGGTGCTTTTCCAGCCTTCACTCCCCGTGTTTTAGGTGTTGAAATTGGAGAGGTTGATAAGGCTGCTCCAGCTGGAAAGTTAGACCTAAAAAAAGGAGACAAAATTGTAAGTATTCAAAACAATGCTATTGAATATTACGATGATTTCCAAGAAATGGTTTATAACGCAAAAGGGAAAACAATTGATTTTCAAGTTTTAAGAGCAAAAGATACCTTAACGAAAAAGATAAAAATTCCATCAGAAGGAAAATACGAAGGAAAATTTGGATTTACGACAAATGGAACAGAAATTATTGACCAAAAACAAATTAAGCATTATGAATTTAGTTTTGGAGAAAGTATTGGTCATGGTTTAAACCGTGGAATGAATACTTTAGGTGACTATGCTGCACAATTAAAATTTTTGTTCACTAAAAAAGGTGCAAGCTCCATTGGTGGATTTGGCTCCATTGGTAAAATGTTTCCATCCACTTGGGACTGGGAAAGATTTTGGCTAAATACTGCCTTTATTTCTATTGTATTAGCTTTCATGAACATTCTACCTATTCCAGCATTGGATGGTGGTCATGTTGTTTTCTTACTTTATGAAATCATTACTGGAAAAGAGGCACCACAAAAAGTATTAGAATATGCTCAATATGTAGGTTTTGTGCTGTTACTAGGATTATTGCTTTATGCAAATGGGAATGATATTTATGGATATTTCTTTAAATAAAGAATAACGAAAAAGAGCTAATTGTCAAAATCAATTAGCTCTTTTTTTTTTTGCAACAATTTTATTACAATCCTTTAATTACTTTTCAATTTCAAAAACTTTACCGTTTCATTCCCAGATTTTTTCTGAATATAAACTTGGTAACTTCCTAAAGGTAAATCATGTGTTTCAAAATTAATTTCATGTTGATGTGGGTCGAATTTTCTATCAACCAAGGTTTTAATTTGTCTTCCATTCAAATCGTAAATATCAATTTTAACCCATTCATCCTTGCACAAAAATTTGATTGTTGCGTGTGTCACACAAGGATTTGGATAAACCACTGCATCAAAACTAATTTTAGATAAATCACTGATTCCTAAATTACAAGCCCTTAAAATTGGATAAAATGTAACTGTATGCTCAAACAATGATTGCACTTCCGTTTCATCCACTTCAAACCAATCTCTCAAAATAGAGGCATAAACATCTCTAAAATCAATTTGCATTGGAATTCCGGCTTGATCCTCAACAACATCTGAAATTGTTGGGTTTGGACCTAAAATTGTTTGACTCAAACAGGAGCCAAATAAAAACATCGGAGCTGCATCACCATGATCAGTTCCGTCACTCGCATTGGATGCAATTTGACGACCGAATTCAGAAAATGTCATTCCAGCGACTCGTTGATTCAGGTTCAAAAGATTTAAATCATCCTGAAATGCAGTTATAGCATCCGAAAGTTTTTTTAGTAAATCAGCATGATTTCCAGTCAAGGAACTTCCTGATTCAATTTGTGCCGAATGGGTGTCAAATCCATCAATATTTACAATGTACACCTTTGTTTTCAAACCACCTGAAATCATTTGCGCAATGTATCTCAAGTGAACAGCTAAGGGATTTTCATCATCATACATAGTCGAAAGTGTGCTTCCAGCATCAGCAGCCGCATTCACTTGACTTCCGTAAGCATTCGTTTGAGCGATAATTGTACTCAAGTATTCCATGTGGCTTCCATAATAAGTTCCGTCATTTGGTGAAGAACCTGTGCCCACATTTACATCTTGAAAAGGATCAGAAACCGTGTGCGAAAAATTCCCAACCAAACCTTGACAGGTGGAAGAAACCTCATATCCCATCGTAATCGCAAATGGGTCTGGATTATCTTCATTTGGATATGCTTCGGGGAAATTTGGAAATTGAGCATCGAATTTTCGTCCCAACCAGCCTGTATTGGTTGCTAACTCATCACTTCCGTAAGACCAAATATCCATCGATCTAAAATGAGAACGATTTTGTTCTGGATAGCCCACATTTTGAATAATGGCTAAATTATTTGAAGCAAACATTCCGGCCATACCTGACATGGAAGGATGAAATCCGTTTGTTGCATTTAAAGGAATAATTGACGCTTCGGGCAAAATAATATTTTGTCTTTGAATCACCAAATTATCATATTGATCAAGCGGAATAAGTGTATTCAATCCATCATTCCCTCCATTTAAACGAATCAAAACTAAGACTCTATCTTCAGCGGAACGAGAAAAATCAAACAATTTTTTAGATACACCTTCAAATTTTAAGTCCTTGAAAATGAAAGGAACAGCAACCGAAGAAAGTGATAAGTTTTTTACAAAAGATCTTCTTTTCATAATGTAAGTTTATTAAATTGTTTGAAATTCAGGATATTTGAATAACTGATCTAAAGTTAAAGCTATTCGCAATTTAACAGGGTCTGAAACAGCAGTATTGTCGGGGTCTGCAAGGTACTCATTGTATTGAAGTGTCCATTCAAAATCTGGTAAACCATTTGTTAGAATTGCTTTTAAAATTGTTTTTTTTGTAGCATTTAAACCTTTTGGACAAAAAACTGTCACCATATCTTCAATGACTTGTGGTGCATCAGAAGGAAGAGATAAATTGTTCAAAAACTCAAAATGGTTTATTGGAAAACGAAAACCATCGACGTTAATTCCACCCCAAAGAACTAAATAACTTGCTAAATCAAAGCGTAATTTTATGTAACTAGAATTGATCCACAATTTAGTAAAATTTGGAGCTTGGTAATAAGCAGTCCAACCACCAACACTTGGAGGCGAAAAGTAGCTCATTCCTAGCGAACCGCAAGACCAATAAATATTCATGTACATGCGGTATTGAACATTGATATCCGTATCGGGATAAGTTGAATTTGTTGAATTATATACTGAAAATGCAAATTCTAATGGGTTTTTGATGATTGCTCCTCGAACACTCATGTCATAAAAATGCTCACTTTTTAGCAATTCTGACATGACTGGTAAAATCTCAAAATTATTTGCAACTAGAGTAGTCGCCATTCCATCAACAATCGTGTCTTCAACTTCTGAAGTTAAATCATAATTAACAAACCAACGATAAAGTTTACGACAAATATGTTTTGCTGTATTTGGATGTTGAAAAATGATATCTATGTAATTTGCATATTCGTTTTCATTTGCATTTGTTACAACTGCGCTTCCAAAATATGCTGACAGCGTTTTATCACTAGTGTCATGCAAATTTGGGTCAAAATAAGAACTTGCGCTGGTTACAGAATCACTCAAAAAATCTTGAATTGTCCAGCCGGTAAATATTTTTGCACCAGCTTGAATATCTGCCTCCGTATAATTCGAATAATCTCCCTCTCCAATTTGAGGACCTTTTCCGACAGTATAAAGTTCTAATATTTCACGCGCAAAATTTTCATTTGGACTAAAGCGATTATTTTGTGCACCATTTAGGAATACAAGCATGGAAGCATTGATGGTCATATCTTTTACCAATTGCTTAAAATTTCCGAGTGCATTATTTGAAATTAATTCATGATAATCATAGGATGCTCGTGAATCAAAAGTTGCTTCGGCAGCAAAATGATTTTGCCAAAACAAGACCATTTTTTGGTGAATACTGTAATCTTCGTTATTTATTGATTGAATTTTCCATGCGCCAAGTGAATTTCTTCTCACATTCTCTATGTCTTGACGTTGCACAGGATCCGTAGGGTAAACGCTGTTTATCCAAGTTGTGCCAATTGGAGCAAGAGTATCAACTGCATCGTATGTAACTGGAGGATTATAAGTCGGAATCAATAACAACTGATTAACAGCACTTTCCATTCCATTGCTCACCGTATTGTTGATCTTTGCCAAGGTTGGCCCAAACAATGTCCTTCTCAAAAGGTGAGCTGCTTCATTTTTTGTCCAAACTCCAGTGTAAGGCGCTAAACTCAATGAAATCGGCGCTTCGATATTTTCTTCTGGTCTCATGAATTGAAAATTTTTACTAAAGATAAAAAATTATCACTTAAGTTTACAAGAATAGTAAAAAAATATTTAATTGATTTGTAATATGATAGCAAAAATAAATTATATTTGTTTCGTGAAACTTCTTAAAAACGTATTTCTTTTCTCATTTATTACGCTGATATTTTTTGGGTCGGTGGGAATAAGCGTTTTCGAGCATTTCTGTTCAGTCGACGGAAAGGAAGTAAGTTTTTTTACCAAGGCAGAAGATAAATGCGAATTGAAACAAGAGCAAGAATCATGTTGTTCGCATGAGGAAGAAAATTCAACTGACAAATTTGAAAAACCTGCATGTTGCTCCGAAGATTTTTCATACATAAAATTAAATACTGAAAATCATTCTGAAATACTAAAACTCAAAGAAAGTAGTAAGTTTGTAAAAGCCTTTTCTTACTTTTCAGAGTTATTTCCAACAGTTTATTCCAAAGAAGAATACATCGCTTTTTGTGATGTAGATCCACCAAGTCCATCAGGACAAGAATTAATCGTAAAATATCAAAATTTTAGAATTTAGGATTCAAAGAATTGTATAATTTTTTGTATTCACCTTGAATAAAATCTATTCGGCTTTATTCGAACACATTCTAAAAATGAAAACTTATTTATCACTAATTTTTCTTTTGACTTTTTTTCATGGATTTGGTCAATTGAAAGGTGTAGTTTATGGAAATTCAAATGCTTCAGAAAATTACACTGATGAACATTCAGAAAATCATGAACATTCCAAAGAATTAATCATTGGAGCAAAAATTAAATCCTTAAAAACAAAAAATGGGGTCATTACAAAGGAAGACGGTTTATTTGAACTTGTTTTGAGTAAAAATCTGCCTGACACCTTAATAATTTCTGCTTTTGGATATTACAATGACACATTAATTGTCACCAAAAAAGAGCGTTTTGCCTTAGTTGAAATCAATCTTTATGCAGATAAACTTTTACCAGAAGTTGTAGCTAATGCAAAACGTGTAGGACATGGAATATCAAAATTAAAAACACTTCATGTTGAACATATTGGAGAAGGAGAATTACGCAAAGCTGCCTGCTGTAATTTATCAGAATCCTTTGAAACGAATGCTTCTGTGGATGTAAATATGACTGACGCTGTTTCTGGGGCAAAAAAAATACAAATGATGGGTTTAGATGGCGTTTATACCCAATTTCAATTGGAAAATATTCCCTATTTACGTGGATTGGAAAGTTCTTACGGTCTAAATTCAATTCCAGGAACTTGGATTGAATCCATTCAAATAACAAAAGGTACAGGAAATGTAGTTAACGGCTATGAATCAATGGCTGGCTTAATAAATTTAGAATTGAAAAAGCCTGAAAACATGGAGCGTTTTTACTTAAATTTTTATGGAAATCGCTTCGGAAGAGCTGAAGTGAATTTGCATGGAGGAGGAAAAGTGAATTCCAAATTGCATGGTGCATGGTTTGCTCATGGCGCTACATTGCAAAATGAAATTGATGAAAACAAAGATGGATTTAGGGATCTACCTTTAAGTAAAAATTTAGCTTTTTTAAATCGTTGGAGGTACGATGGTAAAAAAATGGAGGCTCAATTTGGTTTTAACACTAATTTTGAAGAAAAAGAAGGTGGGCAGTTGAATTTTGATTCCCGGAAAAACGACAGTTTATATGGAGTTTTCATCAGCAACAAACACATCGATGCTTTTGCAAAAACAGGATTTTTCTTTCCCAAAAAACCTTATCAATCGATTGGTATTGTTTACAATGTAAAATTTCATCAAACGGAAGCTAAGTTCGGAAATCGTGTGTTCTTTGGTGAGGAAAAACGAGCTTATGTCAATGCAATTTTTGACGGAATTATCGGAAATACCAACCACAAAATCAAAACTGGATTAAGTTTTGTTTATGCTGATATTTTGCAAGAATTGGATAGTATTTCACTTCCACGACTAGAGATTGTACCAGGAGCATTTGCAGAATACACATACACTGGAACACGATTTACCTACATTGCAGGAGCTAGGTTTGATTACCATAATTTATACGGAATGCAGTTTTCCCCTCGCTTACACGGGAAATACAGTTTAAGTGAAAACCTAGATTTCAGATTTACTGGTGGGAAAGGATTTCGAGTTTCAAACATGATGATTGACAACATTTCCTTGCTTGCAACAGGCAGACATTGGGTTTTAGATCCAGTAATTAAACCTGAAGTCTCTTGGAATTTTGGAGGATCATTGGTTCAAGATTTCAAAATAAAAGGTAGAAAGGCAAGCTTGAGTATGGATTATTACCATACCTTATTTGAAAATCAATTAGTAGTGGATAGAGATCAAAATCATCACTCGATTTATTTTACAAATTTGCAAGGAAAATCATTTTCAAATAGTTTTCAAGCAGAATTAAGTTTACCAGTTCTGAAAAATTTTGATGTACGAATAGCTCTAAAATATTTAGATGTAAAATCAGAATTTGGTGGAAAGATTCAGCAGCAAGTGATGATTCCACGATATAGAGCCTTTGTGAATTTAGCCTACATTAGTAGAAATAAACGCTGGGAATACGATTTCACTACCTCTGTTTACGGAAGAAGTAGGTTACACGATGTAAGTCACGTTGAATCAGCCGTAATGGACAACAATGAATCGGAAATTTTCCCAATTATGAATGCTCAAATTACCCATATTTATAAATCTTGGGATTTCTATTTAGGTGGAGAAAATATTGGAAATTATCGTCAAAAAGACCCAATTGTAGATGTAGAAAATCCTTTTGGAGCGAATTTTGATGCCACTCGCGTGTGGGCTCCTGTTGCTGGAGTGAATGTCTATATTGGAGTGAGGTATAAGTTGAAAAAGTTAAAAGTTAAAAGTTAAAAGTTAAAAGTTAAAAGTTAAAAGTAAAAAATAAAAAATAAATAATTATGAAAAAGTTAATATTAATATTAGTAGCGTTGATGAGTGTATTTAGCTTGTCTGCACAAGATAATAAATCGAAAAAGTCTGAAAAAGTGGTGATTAAGACCTCTGCGGAATGCGGAGATTGCAAAGAACGTATCGAAGAAAAGTTAAATTACACCAAAGGAATTGTTTTTTCTGAATTAGATTATGAGAGCAAGGAGTTGACTGTGAAATTTAAGCCAACACTTATTTCTTTAGATGAAATAAAAAAAATTGTTTCAGATCTTGGTTACGATGCTGACGAGGTGCAAGCAGATCCAGTAGAACAAAGGAAATTACCTGCTTGTTGCCTACCTGGTGGAATGACCAAATAAAAGATTAAGTATTAAAGAAATCAACATTTTACTAATAACCTCAGTTCGATTATTAAAATTGGATTCAGACCGCTTAGAAACAATGA
>CAZHLZ010000180.1:0-7620 GCA_964532475.1 uncultured Chitinophaga sp. | reverse complement strand
TGCTCTATGAAAGGGGAGTTGATGATAAAGGTTTTGCAATTATTCGTTCCAAAGGTGATCAAGCTTTGTTTAAAATGAGCACACTAAATCTGAAGAAAAAATTAGGAATTCCAGACAGTCGACCAGTTGCTGATTTTTTACCAACAATAAGTATTAAGGCAAAAGATTTAGCTGCTGAAATGACCAGTTTAAATGTTCAAAGCAAAGATTTAAAAGGTCAAAATCCAATTGAAAGAGAGCATGTTGATAATAGTTCAGCAGTACGAGCTATGTTATTGAAAAGAGGAATTAAACCTGAAGAACTACCTGTGAGTGAAGATGTGAAAAAGATTCAGAGAAAACTAGTAAGCGATGAGAAGAAAGCCTCAAAAGTTGAAAAAAAACCTAAAAATAAGAATTAAAGGTCAATCTAACTTTTTAGATTAAATGCTCAAATCTATCCTCTTCCTCAATCTTTGTTTCATTTCCTTTGGTTTTCATGCCCAAACCAACAACGGAACTTTTATATTGGTACGAGTTTATGGTAAAAATCATCGCTGTGCAATCATTGAAAGTCAAACTTTTGAGAAATTTCAGTCTGAAATTATACTAGATTCTTTTAAAATTGAACAATTTGTCTCTTGTCAAATTTTGTTTATCAGTCAAGTCAAAATAAATGCATGAAATTTATGGCTAAAAAATCAAGTTTACCTTAGAAAAACCCTATTTCAAAGTTTACAATTCTACGACTATTTGTTGGTTTTGCAATCTAAAGTCTTTTTAGTAACTTCGCATCGATGTTAAGGATATTTTTAGGGAATCAAATTGCGGTATTGTTTTTAATACCATTGATTGTTATTGTTTATCTTTTTTCAAATCACTATTTTGCTTATTTTGAATACACAACTAGTTTGGATCTTGGTTTGTGGGGCTTGGTTAAAGTCAAATTAATTGAAAATTACCTTCCTTGGTTGAGCGGAATTTTAGTCTGTCTAAACGCATATATTCTGAATTATTTTTTTAACACCAATGGTTTCTATGACAAAAACTCATACATCGTTTCCTTGTTGTATGTTATTCTCCTAAGCTATTATCGCTCATTTTATTATGCAGATGGTTTATTGCTAGCACAAACCTTCATTTTATTGGGATTAAACGTCCTTTTCAAATTAGAATACAATACAGATGGTAAAAAATTAGCATTTAATTTTGGCTTTTTCTTTGGTCTCGCCGCTACCTTTCATCCAGCATTGATATTTATTCTTCCTTTTTTATGGTTGATGATGACTCGAATTCGACCTTTCGTTTTTAGAGAGGTAATATTGGTGTTGATGGGCTTAATTGTACCACTAATTTACGCTTTACTTTTAGCTTTCTATGTCAACAAAGAAATCAATTTTAATTTCATTGAATCCACAAAAAGATACACCCAAAAGGAACTAATATTTTTAGTTTCATTGGTTTTATTCGCAATTTTATTATTCACAAGTTGGATTGGTGTGCGAAATAAGACCATGAAAAGTTCCATTCGTTTTAGAAAAAATTCTCACATTCTTTATTGGTTTTTAGTATTTTCCATTCTTTTAGGAACAATTGATTGGATTTTTTATCAACAATACGAATGGTTTTCATACAGTGTGATTCCACTTGCTTTGTTTCTTCCATTCTCCTACTTGAGCGTAAAGTTTACTGCAATTTCCTATTTGCTATTTTACGTTACCATTCTTTTTTCTGTTATTAAGTTTTTTATATAAAATCGATTTACTGCTTTAATTTTACGTACTTTTGTGAGCAATTATTGAAAGTTGATAAACATGAAATTTGGAGTTGTAACCTTTCCCGGTTCAAATTGCGATGAAGACATGGTGTATGTCTTAGAAACAAAATTAGGTCAAAAAGTAGAAAAATTATGGCACAAAGAAGCAGACCTTAAAGGCGCTGATTTCATTGTTTTGCCTGGTGGATTCTCTTACGGAGATTATTTACGCTCAGGCGCAATTGCAAAATTGTCTCCAATCATGGGTGAAGTGATAAAACATGCAAACAAAGGCGGATACGTACTTGGAGTTTGTAATGGTTTTCAAATCTTAACCGAATCTGGTTTATTAGAAGGTGCACTTTTACACAACAATACACAAAAATTTATTTGTAAAAATGTGCATGTAAAAGCTGCAAATACAAGTACTGCAATCACGCATGATTTGAGTTTAGATAGAGCCTATAAAATTCCAATTGCCCATGGCGAAGGAAGATTTTATGCGCCGCAAGAAACAATTGATTCTATTTTGGCAAACGACCAAGTGTTGTTTAGATATGCTTCTGAAGACGGAATTACCTCTGAAGAATTTAATCCAAATGGATCAGTAAACAACATTGCCGGAATTTGTAACAAAGGAAGAAATGTTTTTGGAATGATGCCTCATCCAGAGCGTGCTGCAGATTCAGAAATTGCCAATGAAGATGGAAAATTATTCTTCGAATCATTATTAAAAAATTGTTAATCAATATATTAAGTAAAAATTTCAATGAGAATTTTATTATTAGGTTCAGGAGGTAGAGAACATGCTTTGGCGTGGAAAATTAGTCAAAGTTCTCAATTAGATAAACTATTTATTGCTCCTGGAAACGCTGGAACAAAAACAATTGGAACCAATGTAAACCTGTCCATCGTTGATTTTCCTGCCATCAAAGCTTTTTGCTTAGAGAATAAAATTGACATGGTGATTGTTGGTCCAGAAGACCCGTTGGTGGAAGGAATTTTTGATTTTTTCCAAGCGGATGCTGATTTGAAAAATATTCCATTAATTGGTCCATCAAAAAAAGCTGCTCAATTGGAAGGAAGTAAGGATTTTGCCAAAAAATTTATGGTAAAACACGGAATTCCTACCGCCAAGTATGCGACTTTCACAAAAAGCACTTTAAAAGAAGGATATGCCTTTTTGGATTCGATGAAAGCACCTTATGTCTTGAAAGCAGACGGACTTGCGGCAGGAAAAGGGGTTTTGATTTTAGACGATGTGAAGGAAGCGAAAAATGAACTCAAAAAAATATTAAGTGACGGAAAATTTGGTAAAGCTGGAAAACAAGTTGTAATTGAGCAATTTTTGAAAGGGATTGAATTATCCTTTTTCGTAATAACAGATGGTGAATCATACAAGATTTTACCTGAAGCGAAGGATTACAAACGCATTGGAGAAGGCGATACTGGTCTGAATACTGGTGGAATGGGCGCAATCTCTCCTGTACCTTTCGCAGATTCAACTGTAAAAGATAAAATTGAGAACCAAATTATAATTCCAACTATCAAAGGATTAAAGACTGATAATTTAATTTACAAAGGATTTATCTTTTTTGGTTTAATTATGGTAAAAGGTGAGCCTTACGTAATTGAATACAATTGCAGAATGGGTGATCCAGAAACTGAAGTTGTAATTCCTCGCTTGAAATCAGATATTTTAGATTTGTTTGAAGGCGTGGCAAGCAATACACTTTCTGAAAGAGACATTCAATTCGATGAGCGAAGCACTGCGACAATCATGATGGTTTCTGGAGGTTATCCTGAAGAATATCAAACAGGACAACACATTTATGGTTTGAATTCCGTAACAGGAAGTTTGGTTTTTCATGCTGGAACAAGTTCAGATGGTCCAACAATTTTAAGTGCTGGAGGACGAGTTTTAGCGGTTACTTCTTATGGAAAAACCTTAGAATTAGCACTTGATAAATCGTATGCAAACATCAAAAATATTGAGTTTGAAGGCGCAAATTATCGAAAAGATATTGGTAAAGATGTTTTATTATTGAAAAAAAATTAATATCTTTAGCATTCTAATTTAGAAAATGGACCCCGCCCAGATAATCATTGTTGCTTCTTTAATTTTTTCAGCCTTTTGCTCTGGAGTTGAGATATCCTTTATATCTTCTAATAAATTAAAAATTGAATTAGACCGAACGAAAGGATCTTTGAACGGTCGAATTGCAGCATATTTTTATAAAAAAGAAGGTCATTTTATTGCTACTTTATTGCTTGGAAACAACATTGCTTTGGTTCTTTTCGGTATCTATTTTGCTCAAATTTTAAATCCTTTTATTCATTATTGGGGAGTTGATAATGATGTGCTGGTTTTGCTAATTCAAACCATTTTATCTACCATTTTGGTACTGTCACTCGCTGAATTTTTGCCTAAAGCCATTTTTCAGTTGAATCCGAATGGATTTTTGAAAACTTTTGCATTTCCAATGATGCTTGTTTATATCATTTTGTTTGTTCCTACGACAATCGTTATGTTTATAAGTACACAATTCCTAAAATTATTCAAAGTTGAACTCAAGAACAACGAAAAGGTATTTTCTAAGGTAGATTTGGAGCATTATGTGCAAGACATCAATAAAAGAATTAAAGAGGAAGCTGATTTTGGAAACGAGATGCAAATCTTGCAAAACGCACTTGATTTTTCAAAAATCAAAGCTCGAGATTGCATGGTTCCTCGTCCAGAATTAATCGCAATAAATGTAGATTCACCGATTGAGGAGTTACACAAACTTTTCATCGAAACTGGAATTTCAAAGATTTTAATTTATCGGGACAATATCGACAATATTATTGGTTATGTGCATAGTTTTGAACTATTTAAGAAGCCAAAACAGATTAATCAAGTCTTGCGTTCAATTTCATTTGTTCCAACGGCAATTCCTGCCAAGGATTTGTTAGAAATTTTCACCAAAAAGAAATCAAATATCGCTATTGTGGTAGATGAATATGGTGGAACAGCTGGAGTAATTACCATTGAAGATATTATTGAAGAAATTTTTGGTGATATTGAGGACGAGCACGATTCGGAAGATTGGTTAGAGGAAAAAATCTCTGATACCGAATTTCGTTTTTCAGGTCGAGTTGATATCGACTATTTGAACGAAAATTACCACTTTAAATTCGAAGAATCAGAAGAATATGAAACATTGGGTGGATTAATTCTTCATCATTTGGAAACCATTCCAGAGGTGGGAGTTGAATTAGAATTGCCTGATTACAAACTTGTTGTGGAAGCTGTTTCTGACAGAAGAATTGAAATTGTAAAATTGATTTTTGAAGAGTAAATTAGTTAATACACAAAATTAGTATTGTCCGAAATAAATTTTATCTGACAACAAGGGACAAAATATGATTTTTGTAATGAATTATATCAAATAAATTGTGTAAATTCGTGTAATTCGTGGCAAATTTCCCAAAGCTAAGAATAATTGTAAAGTGTTAATACAAATTTAGAGAGCAATTATATGAAAGCACAAACAAAAATTAGTATCATTGGATTTGGTGAAGTTGGTACCATTGTCGCCAGTTCAATAAACACTCGTTTTGATTCCATATTACTAAATATTTTAGATAGTTCCACAGAAATTTCCGGCAGAATTTTAGATTTTTCAAACGCTTGTGCAGTCAACCAGAATGAGGTTTTTGTAAACGATGAGCTTTTACTTTTAGAATCAGATTATGTAATTTATTGTGCAGGTTTTGCCAATAAAAAAGGTCATTCACGAAATGAAGTTGCACAAAACAATTACGATTTGGTAAAAAATATTTTTGAAGGCAAACGTTTCAACGCAAATACAGTGATTATTGTTGTGACTAATCCTGTAGAACTTGTTTCTCGCTGGATTTACGAAACTATTGGTCAATCTAATTTAGTCATCGGGACAGGAACTTCTTTGGATACCATTCGTTTAAATGATTTAATTTCTGATTCAGAAGATAGAAATGTTACCGAAATAAATACGCTCTTGCTTGGCGAACACGGTGATTATTTGGTTCCAATTTTATCGCAATCTACGATTCTTGGAAAGGAAATAAATAATGAATTATCTTCTCAAAAAATTGATTTTTACTTAGAGAAAGTGAAATCGACAGCAACACAAATCCGTGAAACAGAAAAAGCGACCAAATTCGGTGTCGCTGAATGTGTTTTAAAAATACTGAAAGGTTTTATTTTAGGAGAAAAAGTAAACTTGCCTTTTTCTGTTCTTGTCAATGATTTTTACCAAGAAAAACTAAAAACGAAAGGCTTAAATTTCTTGAGTTTGCCTTGTGAAATTATTGATTTTAACTTAAAAATTAGAAATCTTGATTTTTCTGAGAAAGAAGATATGGCTTTGTTGCAAGCTTTAAAACATTTGGAATTAATAAATCAGGGAATTAAAATCTAACTAAAAATGGATTTAGAGACTATTGATTTGGTCATGAAATTTACATATTTTATATAATTGTGATGCCGAAGGTATCAAATATTTTTAACGACGGATGTAATCCGTCGTTATGGTATAAAATTGATTCGTTTTTGGCGTGTGTTTTTGATAAAAACCATGTCAAAAACCGCTAAACAAATAGGCAATTGCCAAGTCTTATTCATTTAAGAGTACAAATAGTAAGCCTTATCCGACTCGAAACATGGACCTAATAAATCCGCGTTTTATTAAGATTTCAGCTAAAATCAAATTTGGAATCCATCCTAAGTAGGAAACTAAAATATAAGTTTCTACTGGACCCAAATTCACATTGAAATAATCAAAAAGAAAAGCGTAAAAACGTAAGGTAATTGCTGAAAGTGTCAATGCATAGGAGCGCAGTAAGTAATTTCCGTGTTTCTCGAAATTTTTCTTTTTTACATAATAAAGTGATAAACTAGAACTTGAAATCCAAAGAATACTTAAAATTACAAAACCAATTTGAGCAGGATAGCCACCATTCGCATAAAAGGACATAATTAGTGCAGCTGGAGCAGAAATTAAGAGTAAAATGCTTAGGTACAGGTAACCAAAAATGCGATGAATCCTTTTTTGTTTGTGAATGAAGTATGGGAAAAATTGAAATAAACCAAAAATTACAATAAATACACTGGAGAAAACGTGCGCGTAAAAGCTCCATCGCCAAGCCTCAATGTGATAGACAAATTGCTTGCTACTTAGGAAATCAGTATTCGATTTAAAAGAAAGATAAGGCAAACTCAGCAAAATTAGCAAGTAACTTGCGTACATAATTGCAATAACGACGGAGGATTTAAGAAGTTTTACCAACATAAATTAGTATCCCATAAAACTAGGATAAATTTTGCGAGTTCCTTTTTGGAGGTAAAAGTCATAACTTTCTTTTCCAATTACAATGTCGAATTTCTCCTTTTGATCTTTAAAATAAGCGTTTTTTTGCCAAGAGATATATAATTCTTTGTCTTTTGTGAGTGTCCATGATCCTTTGATAGAAATTATTTGCTCAACACGCTCTAATGTGTCAATTTTAGGGTAGAATTCGTAGTTACACAATCCATTTTCAGTGATGAATAAGTCACCCAAACTATCGCTGCAATAAGCGAAAATCACTGGAAAATTTTCACGCGTAATGTCGCTAAGTTTGATAAATTCCAAATCTACATTGGTTTCACTGCGAACAATTTTTTCCAAGCTGAATTTCTTTTTTGGAATTTTTTTAGAATTAGCTTTCCAAACTCCAGAGCAAGAAAGGTCATTTTTGTTGAAGGTAAGTTCAAAAACTCCATCAAATTCATGATCTCCGGGTTCGTGCAATTCCACTTTCAATTCATCGGCTGTTTCTTCCACCTTACCAGAAATATTGCGCTGCAAACCTTTGTGGAT
>CAZHLZ010000179.1:0-7661 GCA_964532475.1 uncultured Chitinophaga sp. | reverse complement strand
TGACGATAAAATCGCGAACGAAATTGGAACTCTTTATCCTGAAGGTGTTTCTCAAGAAGTTTTTGAAAACAAAGATGAGGACGGGTTTTTAGTGAATGTGGTGACACGAAGAATTGTTGTTAAAAGTGGACATGGTCAAATCTATGTTCGAACTCAATCTTTGAATGGAATTACTTATTCTAAAAATGGAGAGCCATCTTCTGAACACATTTGGCAAAAAGAAACGCAAGACGCTAAGTTGACAAAAAATTATTAAATCAAGTTACTGGAATAAATGAAGTTTTTCAAACGCTATTTTTTGCCTCTAGTTTCAATACTTTTTCTTGTTTCTTGTGCCGTAAATGATGCTAAAGTCAATAAAGTTCAAACCCTTTACATTTTTTCTGATTTCAATCTAAAAAAAGATAGTAGTTTATTCGATATTTTTGAAAAAAAGGAGAATATTAAACTTCGTTTTGTACAAGTTGATTCGGATAGTATTTTATTTCAATTGAAGAAGGGAAAATACAATGCGGATGCAGATTTATTGCTTTTAAGTAATTATGAATTATTGAAAAAAGTGCAATATAACAAACTTTTTTTGCCTATCAATTCATCTGTTTTAACTCAAAATATCGATCCAAATTATAGAGCGAAAAATAATACTTGGTTTGCGTTGTCAAAGTCACCTTTAGTGGTGATTTACAATAAAAATGTGCTTAAAAAAGATACTTTGAAAAATTATTATGAATTGATTTATCCAAAGTGGAAAAATAAGATATCTTTTCAAGCTTACAATGATTTTTCATACAAAAACTTTGTAAATACCTACAATTTTCTTTTGAAAGAAAAAGCTGATTCATTTTTATACAAATTAAATACACAAAATATATTACCACATTCTGGCGACGACTTTGAGCAAATAAAACGAATTGCACGCATAAATTCATTATTTTCTATGATCAAATTGTCATCCTTAGCTGAAAGTCAAAACAGCAAGGTAAAAGCGGATAAGAAAATCTCAAAAAACATTGGTCATATTTTTGCAAATCAGCGCAAAAAGGGTTGTTTTATAACGATTTCTGGAGCAGGAGTTTACCGTTATGCTAAAAATCCTTCCAACGCCATAAAATTGTTGGAATTTTTAAGTTCAAAAAAAGCACAAAAGATTTACGCTCACAATCGCTTTGAATATCCTGTAACGAAAAGTGCTTTGGTGTCTAAGTTTCTGTTGCCTTATGGGAAATATCGTGGAAGATTTTATAAGTATTAAGGGAAACCCTATAAACTCCTTTTTCTTCGTTCAACTTCTAAACTAAATTCCTCATTTACAAGTGTAAACTGCGGATTTATTTTATTGTTTGCCTCGAAAATTTGAGTTTTTAGATATTCCCTTAAGTTTTAGTTTACAAAACCTAAAACTTCCTCCTAACTGAAGCAAAATCAATAAAATAAATAAACTTAAAGGTAATTGTATTTAAAGGATTGTCTTTAAAAACGGAATGGATGTTTGTGAAATAAGAATTGACAACCTCTGCTTGATCACTTACTAGAGCACTTTTATATACGATATTTAGAAAACTTCCGGGAGCAACTTGCCAAGCGAAAACTAAATCCGTATTGAAGGCGTTAAAGTTGAAATCTAAATTTGCTTTGATGTTATCGTTACGCATCAACAAACCATTATCCCCTAAATCCGCAAAATACAAATATTGACCATTCGACCAATAATGACGAACTCTTAGAGCGAGTGAAAGGTTGTTTTTGAATAAATATTTTGCTGCAATTACATTTGTCAGCGTGAAAATATCTCTTTTACCATAAGCTGGATTTCCATCTTCATCATAGCCACCAAAACCAACCCCACCGTCATAATTTAAGAATTCAATTGAGGGTGTCATGGTAAATTTATCTGTGAAACGAATGATTGGTGACAAGCTTCCTTCTCGATAATTACTTGGGCCATAATATTTTTCTCCGTAACCAAAGCCTATATTTCCATCGATGGCTAATTTTCTTCGATAATCACTTGAAATACCAATATTTGCGTAAAAAAATCCTGGGTTGATGAAAATTTTATTTTCTACTCTTGATTCAAATAGATCAATTCCGTCACCAATTTGACTTTCAATATTAAAGAAAAATGAATGAAATGATTTTCTTAGGGTAGTAAAAGCATTAAAATTAATATTGTTTTTTAGAATAACATTTGTGGTATAATTTTGCTCCATTTTGTAGCTCAAGGTGGTGTAAAGCTGATTTAGTTTCCAAAATGGATTGTACTTGTTGTATTTGATTTGTGCAGTATGAAATCTATAGTTTGTCTGAAAAAATGCACCTAAATCGTTCGGGTTATATTCTTTAGAAATATTGTCGCTGGCGACCAAAAATCGAAATGCTCCTTTAATTTTAGAAAATTGGAAAAAATAATTTAATCCATCTCTTCCTTTGTCATTGTGCAGTAAATTTGAAAAACTCAAACTATCCTCTATTTGCGTATATTTTAATGAGGAATAAATGGCGTAAGAGTTAGATTTATTGACCAAATTGATTCCGGTTCCAGTTGTATTTGCATCTCTAAAACCATTAAATCTTGTCGTATTTAGGTTTGTTACAAAAACGGAACTATTATTTTTTAAATTTTGATCTACGGTAATGATGTTGTAATTGACCAAGGGATTTGTTCTAATTGTGCGTTCTTCTTTTGTATCGGAATTCTGAATAATAGCAAATGTTTCATCTGTTAAAGCATTTAAAAAGCCAATTCCTGTGCCATTTTTTGATCGTCCCGAAATTTTGCTAACATTAATTAGTTTTGAAGTCGCAGGATTGGAAATTATGCTTTCATTTGTATCAATTTTATCGTAAACGGCTTCGTAATCAAGTGGTTTTCCTCCAATTCGTCGTGAATAAAATAAGCCACCGCGATTAAACAATTCCACACCTTCTTGAAAAAAGGGTCTTTGTTCTTCAAAAACAACTTCAAATGCGGATAAATTTTTCACAATATTATCTGATTGAACCTGACTAAAATCGGGTAATAAAGTCATGTCCAAGGTGTAAGCTTCTGATAATCCGAATTTTAAATCAGCTCCACCTCCGTAGCCATAAGATTTTTCCCCCGCTTTTTCTGAAAAATTACCAGATAAATAAGGTGATAATTGAAGCCTGATTGGGTTTTTAATATTTGTCAATCCTTTTAATTCTCCCCAATAATTAATCGGATTTGTAAAGTCTTTTGAAACCATCGACCACTGTAATTCACTTCGAGTTCTTCGAATTTCCCGCTCAAATTGCACGTTCCAAAGCAAAGAATCGCTATTGGCAAATCGAATTGCTGAAAACGGGATTTCCATTTCAACCGACCAACCGTTTTCTAAAATTTGAACGTGAGAATGCCACACTGCGTTAAAGGATTCATCCGAAAATCTGAAATCAGATTGAACACCTGAGGCAGAAACCGCAAATACAAAAGCGTCCAGTTTTTGATTGTACGTATCGAAAGAGACTGTGAAAATATCAGCGTTTAAGCTTTCATCACGTTCACCTAATTGTCGTAAAATGCTATCTGGAGAGCTATCATACATCATTGCGCCCACATAAATTGCGTAATCAGTGTATAAAATGGAAACTTCTGTCTCAAATTGTGGTTTTTTTCCCTCTGTGGGGTTAATTTCCAGAAAATCAATTGCTTTTGAAGTATTTTTCCACGAATTTTCATTGAGAAAGCCATTCATTACAATTTTTTCTTGCGTTCGATGTGCTACAATTGATTTCTTATTCTCTTGAGAAAAAACATAGCTAAAAGTAAACAACAAAATAAAGAGGAAACGCATTAGAGAATTTAAAATCTGATACAAATATAAAATCAATATTTAAAAGCAGCATAATTTTTAGATGAACGGATAAAAATAAGTTTGAGCACGATCCATAGATTTGCAAACAAAAATGTTATTAACCGCAAGAAGAAGTTATAAACTACACTGATTTAGTTCAGTTTAATTCAGTAAATTTGCACATAATTTTGAGGAATGAAAGGTGCGTTTTTAGTTATGTTCTTAATAATCAGTGTTGTAACTTATTCCCAGTTTGGGTATGAAACAATTGGAAATACAATTGGGGTTCAAAATATTAACAACGCGGTATGCGGTGAGGTTGATTCTTGTTTCACATTAACTGCAAATCAGAACGATCAGTCTGGCGCAGTTTGGGATAATAAACAAATTAATTTGTCATATAATTTTGATGCATCCTTTTGTTTGACTTTAGGTTCAAACGATGAATGGGGAGCAGATGGTTTTGCTTTTGTTATGAGAGGAGATAATTCAAGTTCTTTGGGAACCTTAGGGTATGGGATTGGGGCTGTTGGTATTTCTCCTTCAATTGCTATTGAATTTGATACTTGGGAGAATATTGGATTTCCAACTACTGACATTGCTGCGGACCACACTGCCTTATATTTTAATGGAGATTTTGATACAGAAATTCAAGGTCCTACGCCTCTTTATCCAAATTCTGCAAATGCAGAGGATGGTGGATATCACATAGCTCGTATTGTATGGAATGCCCAATTGCAAACCTTAGTAATGTTTTTCGATGGAAATTTGAGGATAAATTATACTGGCGATATTGTAAATACAATTTTCGGTGGAAATCCACTTATTACTTGGGGATTTACAGCTTCCACAGGTGGAGTGTCCAATTTACAACAAATCTGTTTCCCAAAATATTCGATTGACCTTGAAAACGAAAAGAAAATTTGTGACACAGATAGCACAACGATTTCTTTTTATGATCCAAATATGACAAGTTACCGATGGACATTTGAAGATGGTACGATTATTAAAGATTGGAATACTTTAGATTTTACAGCGCCTTTTAATTTGGATGATTCCATTTTTTACGCAAGTCAAGATGGTTACTATTACCTTGATTTAGAGATAAATAATCAAGTTATTCATGATAGTGTAAAATTAACGGTTATTCAAACTCCTGTAAAACCTTTCGATAAAAATTATGATTTAACTTGCCTTGAAGAGTCAAATTATATTTTGGATGCATTAAACCCAGGCATTATTTACCTTTGGTCTACTTTTCAAACAGGCCAGCAAATTTCCATTTCTGAACCCGGTATTTATAATGTTACTCTAGTTGAACCAATATTGTTTTGCACCAATCAAGATACGATTGAAATTGTTAGTTTTTGTCAAGATACTAGCATCTGTGAAGGCGGTGTGGCGGAGATTTCTTTTTACCATCCGGATATTAATAACTACAAATGGTATTTTGAAGATGGTACCATCCTAAAAAATTGGAATACTATTGATTTTTCCACACCTTTTAATTTGAATGATTCAAATATCACCGTAAATGAAGGAGGAACTTACTTTTTGGAGGTTACCTTTGGAAATGATTCTTTTCTAGATAGCGCAGTTTTAACGGTGATTAATAATCCTGTTATGCCTTTTGACAAACGTTATGACCTGCTTTGTCTTTCTGAAACAAATTATTCGTTAAATGCTTTAAATCCAGGAGCAAATTATACTTGGTCTACAACTGAAACTAGTCAGCAAATTGCAATTTCAAATGCAGGAGTTTATTCGGTGACAATCGTAGAACCCGTTTTATCTTGTACCACAAAAGATACAATAGAAATTGTGAATTTTTGCCAAGATACCCTAATTTGTGAAGATGGAATTGCTCAATTTTCTTTCTATCACCCTGCTATTAATAATTATAAATGGTATTTTGAGGATGGAACTGTTTTAGTGAATTGGAATGTGATACCTATCAATTTAACTGATACTATTATTTCTGTAAGTAAAGGTGGAACTTACTATTTAGACGTTACTCTAGGTCCTGATTCGTTTACTGATAGTGTAGAGTTAACCGTTATCAATAAACCAATTGCTCCATTTGACGAATCCTTGATTACTTTATGTTTAGAAGAGGTAGATTTCACTTTAGATGCATTGAATAGTGGTTTTACTTACTTGTGGTCAACATTAGATACGACACAAATTATTTCAATTGATGTGGCAGGAACCTACTCAGTTGAAATCACAGAGCCAATTTTATCGTGTAAAAATACGGATGCAATTACGATTATTTCTGTTTGTGAAACCATTATCACCTTTCCAAATATCTTTTCGCCAAATAACGATGGTTCAAATGATATTTATGAACTTTTACTTTCAAATGATTTCAAATGGATTGGTGATTTTTCCTTCCAAGTTATGAATCGTTGGGGAGAAGTAGTATATGAGGTTTCCAATCAATTGGTTAAATGGGATGGAACGCAAAATGGAACTGAGTTAAGTGAAGGGACTTATTTTTATTCCTATACTTATAAGGATGTTTACACGGAAGAAAAACATGCAGGTCACGGAAATATTCAATTAGTCAAGTAAAAAACAATTATAATTTATGAAATAGCTATGTTTGAAAAGCGCAAACAATAAAGACTAAATTTTCAAACAGGCGTATTCCATATGACAATTAAAAAACAAATTTTATACATATGAAAAATACAGCTTTAACAGATGTTCACATTGCTCTTGGAGCGAAAATGGTTCCTTTTGCAGGTTATAATATGCCTGTTCAGTATGAAGGAGTAAATGCAGAACACGAAACTGTACGAAATGGAGTAGGTGTTTTTCATGTTTCTCACATGGGTGAATTTTTGTTAAGTGGTCCAAATGCCTTGGAATTAATTCAAAAAGTAACAACAAATGATGCATCAACGTTAACAATTGGTCGCGCACAATATTCTTGTTTGCCCAATGGAAACGGAGGTATCGTGGATGACTTAATTGTTTATAGAATCAAAGAGGAGCAGTATTTATTGGTTGTCAATGCTTCCAATATTGAAAAAGATTGGAATTGGATTTCATCCCACAATGATTTAGGTGTTGAAATGCGTAACTTGTCGGATGACTATTCTTTGTTGGCAATTCAAGGTCCAAAAGCTGTTGAAGCAATGCAAAGTCTAACTTCCGTAAATTTAGCTGAGATAAAATATTATCATTTTGACGTTGCTGATTTTGCAGGCATTGAACATGTTATTATTTCTGCAACAGGTTATACTGGATCAGGTGGATTTGAAATTTATTGCAAGAATTCAGAGGTAAAACAAGTTTGGGACAAAGTTTTTGAAGCAGGAGCATCATTTGGAATCAAGCCAATTGGGTTGGCAGCAAGAGATACATTGCGATTAGAAATGGGATTCTGCCTGTATGGAAATGATATTGATGACAGCACTTCTCCATTAGAAGCAGGTTTAGGATGGATTACAAAATTTACAAAAGATTTTGTTGATTCAGAAAGATTAAAAGCTCAAAAAGAAGCAGGAGTTACTCGTAAATTAGTCGCTTTTGAAATGATTGATAGAGGAATTCCTCGTCACGATTATCGCGTCTTGGATGCTGCTGGAAATGAAATTGGAAAAGTTACATCAGGAACGATGTCTCCTTCCATGAAAATTGCAATAGGACTGGCTTATGTGAAAACAGAATTTAGTGCCTTAGACTCAGAAATTTTTATCGAAGTTCGCGAAAAAGGATTAAAAGCAAAAGTAGTTAAATTGCCTTTTTATAAGAAATAAAGATATTTAATAAGTTTAAAAATATGGTTCTATATTGAATATTGTGGGTAATTAAATTTTAGCCTACCCGCGATGAAGT
>CAZHLZ010000178.1:0-7662 GCA_964532475.1 uncultured Chitinophaga sp. | reverse complement strand
GAACAATTTTACTGAATTTAGATACGGAAGATGATGATGAATTATCAATAGGTTGTGCAGGTGGAATTGACACCAATACTTCTTATACGTATGATATTGTTCCAGTTGAAGAGGATAGCGTGACTTACGAAATTTCACTTCGTGGTTTGTTAGGCGGTCATTCTGGAATGGATATTCATCGTGGTAGAGGAAATGCAAATAAATTAATGAATCGTATCTTGTATCAAGGAATTTCTTTGTTTCCAATTCAAATCACATCCATTGATGGTGGAAGTTTGAGAAATGCAATTCCGAGAGAATCTAAAGCAGTTGTTTCTGTTGAAAAGGAAAATCAAAAAGCATTTGAACTTTTTTTAGCAGATAAAAGTGCTAAGTTAAAATTTGAATATCAGTCAGTTGAGCCAGAATTAAAAATTGAATGGAAAATTATTGAAACAGAATCTGATGCGATTGGAGAAGAAGATACTTTGAAAATCTTGAATACGATTTATGCTTGTCCAAACGGAGTTTTTAGAATGAGCCCAGATATTGCTGGTTTGGTAGAAGCATCAACAAGTTTGGCAAGAATTATTGTCAAAGACGGAAAATTTATTTCTCAATCGCTTCAACGTTCAAGTGTGGAAACCACGAAAGATGACGTTGCAAATGCAGTGCGTGCTTCTTTTGAAAACATGGGTGCTGCAGTGGTACAAAATGGTGATTATCCTGGATGGCAACCAAATCCTAATTCAGCTATTTTAACTTTGATGGCGAATATGTATCGTAAAAAATTCAACGAAGAACCGCAAATTAAAGCTTGTCATGCTGGTTTAGAATGTGGGATTTTAGGCGGACATTTACCAAATATGGATATGATTTCCTTTGGACCAAATATTCGTGCAGCGCATTCTCCTGATGAGAAGGTTCAAATTTCGTCTGTGCAGAAATTTTGGGGATATTTATTGGATGTTTTGAAAGAAATTCCTTTAAAATAGAAACAGTTATTTTAAAAAAAAGGTTTTATAATTTGTCCTTTAATTTTTGTTGTGCCACTCCGGTTTTAATAAGGAATAGCAATTAGAGTCTTCGTTGATTCCTTCCACACAATAATCTTCGCGCATGGTTCCTTCGAAGGTAAAATGAAATTTTTCCAGTAATTTTGTGGAAGCGGTATTCCATGCAGCGACCTTTGCCTCAATTCGATGCAGGTTTAAAGTGTTAAATCCAAAATTCAATAAACTTTCCATAACTTCTGTCATAAATCCATGCATTTTATCCCCATCATTCTTTAAGAAATAATATAGTTCAGCCCGCTTGTGTGATTTATTCCAGGTATGAAAGCCAAATTCACCCATTAATCGATTACTTTCAGTGTGAAAAATTTGGAAGAAAAGTAAAGATATGCGATTTGTTTCCATTCCGTTTTGGTGCATATCAAGATAAAATTCGTATCCTTTTTCATCGCAATCAAAAAACTTTTTAATTTCTACTTTTGATTTACTATTAAACAACTCATGCACATTTGCAGGACTTACACTTTTTAATGTTAGTCGTTTTGTTTGAATGATGTGGTCTGGTTTCATAAGATTGAAGTATAGATTTTATCTGCCATAATTGATCCAGTTTTCATGTTCGATAATTAATTTAGACATTTCTTCATCCCAATCATTAATAACATCTTTTTCATTTTTTAAGTTTTTAACCACAAATGAAATATTTCCGCGATAAGCATTAAAATAAAAGTAATCATCAAGATTGGTGACATTCTTATTTTCCCTACTTGTCATGTCGAATTTAGCAAAAGTTTTTCGAGCGTTGGGAAAATAAATTTGATATGTAGGAATTGAGTCTTGTTTGTTTTTATAAAAGCCCAGACCTATTAGCCTAGTTTCTCCTCGAAGCATATCTGCTGAAAAGATAAAATCTTCTTTAATTTCAATTCTATCATAGTCCCATGTTTGATATGTTTTTATGATATTTTGCATTGTATCACCTTTTGCTAAATATTTAAAATTGCCTTTATCAGTGTATAAAAACCAATTGATATTATCTTTTATTAAATCTTCTACAACTTTTTTGAAATCAATTTTCTCAAATAACATAAATTCATTATTCTTTGTAAGTTCTCGCCAAATTCGTTTAGAGTAAACCACTGATCTTTCCTCAACATAATTCCAAGGGTAATAATTATCACTATTCCTTTTTAAAACATAGACAGGGAATTTGTCATATATTTCTTTATAGGGATGATTCGAAACAGGGTAAATAAATTCAAACGTTCTGTTATCTTGGTATTTTCGTTCAATAATTAAATCACCATTTTCATTCCAAACTTTCCATACTCCTTTTCTTTGACCGTAATAAAATCTTCCTTTTACTTTTGGTTTTCCATTTTCGTAAAACTCTTCATAAAGCCCATGAAGTTTGTTTTTTTTAAGGCTTACTTTGATTTCTGCTTTCTTTTTTATCTTATCAATTGGTTTTTTTGTTTCTTCAAAAATTGAAGCGGGTAAAATTTTATTTCTTTCCTTTTTAACAATTCTAAACCCTACGTAACGCGAAGAACTGTCCTGATATTCGAAAGAAAATTTAAAAACATCGTTTCTAGCACCATTTTTCCTAAAATAAGAACCCCCATATATCATTTTTCTTTTTAAAGCTGGAGGGTCCTCCTTTTTCGCAAGATATTGAAAATTTAATTTGTTTGTATAATACATCATTGACTCGTCGTAAGATTCAATGGTCCAACATTCCAATAACTGGTCAGTTTTTATCCCATTTGATTTTTGAAAAGCAATCAATTCTTCAACCATAGGTAAATCATAATAATAGTTTTCTGATTCAGTATTATTTAAAGAAGCGAACCATTTACAATAATTTCTAGCGACTGTCCATGAAACACCAGGCATCGCTTTGTTTTGTAGGTCTGGTTTTTTTAAAATTGCTTCAAGTAAATCGCTTTTGAATTGACCCGAACTAGGTAACTGAGCTAAATAAAATGCCTCAGAAGAGTCTTTTCTAATTGCATCTAAATAATCTTTAAATTGACTTACAGTAACATGTTCTGAAATGCTAAAAGAATTGACTTTAAAGTTTACAATTTTTCTATCGAATTCAAATTGAATAACTTGTTCCGGCACCTCATAAAATTGAGCTTTTGAAAAAAAACTTACACATATAAGATTATAGAATAATATTCTCAGCTTCATAGTTTTATTATTTTTCAAACTTAATTTTCGTGCTCAATTAATCAGCTAATCAACCCATCAGCTAATCACCCAATCAGCTAATCACCCCATCAGCTAATCAACTCAAACAGCACTTTGCTTACGAATCACTTTCCAAAAAATTCCCGGTAGCAATCGTTTTAAAGTCACAGCTTTTATTTCTTTGTTTCCAATCAACACTTCTCTTTTTCCTTTTTCAACCGCCTTTAATAATCTCGAAACACATTCTTCCACAGACATTCCAGTTTCTTGGTTGTGATCCATAACCCCATGTTTTTCGCCTTTCTCTGTTAATGCATTGGTGGAAATTGGTGTATTTATTTTTCCAGGCATCGCGATGGTAACTTTCAAATTATTGTGTTCTTCTTCTAAAGCCAGACTTTCGTAAAATCCATGCAAGGCGTGTTTTGACGCCGCATAAGCTGAACGTAAAAAGAATCCGAATTTCCCAGAAATACTCGAAATAACGATTATATGTCCTGATTTCTTTTCCAAAAAGTATGGTAAAACTGCTTTTGTAAGCGCAATATTCCCGAAATAATTGATTTCCATGATTCGACGATCCACTTCCAATGGTGTTTTAGATGCCTCAGCGCGTTGACTTAATCCGCCATTATTGAATAAATAATCAATGCGACCAAATTTTGAAATGACTTCTTTTGCCAACATTGGGAAATTAGCAGAAAACTCCAAATCGAGCGGAAGAATTAAATGTTTGTCAGCATTATTTAATGTAAGTGTTTTTAAGGCTTCCTCATTTCTTGCAGAAAGCACCAAAATTGCTCCATTTTTCGCCAATTGAATAGCAATTTCTTTTCCTATTCCTGAAGAGGCTCCTGTAACCCAGCAAACTTTGTTTTTAAATAGTGTATCCATTGAATGCAAATTTGAGGATTTTTTTTGAATATCTCATGAAAAATCTTCTGACATTAATTTGTTTACAATGAAGGGCAATTTGATTTTATTTCAGAGAAAATATTCCAAATAAACAAGAATTTTATACTGTGCTGAAAGCTCCAAAAATGCTTGTTAACCTTTCTTGATTAACATATAATGCTCGAATTTATCTTTGATAAAAGTTACAAGCTCCATTTCAGATGATGTTTTTAGGAAATTCTCATCGATGTTTAAAAAGATAATGAAATCCTCAAATTCTTCTTCATCCAAATTCACGATATCGTAAGAAATGTAAACTCGGAGTAATTCTTTCAAAACCTTGGTTTGATTGTCTTTGAATTCCATTTTTGCAACCCATTGTTTGTTTTGTTCTCGTTCAGAAAAACGCTGATACAAGGCTGTAATTGGACTATTCAAGACCTCAATTCCGGTTACTAATCTCGTTTCACGCATTGATAAACTAGCTCTTTCTTCTTTAATCTGTTGTAAGGTTTTTAATGGTCGAACAACAACTTCTTTTTCCTCTTGAATCTTATTTTCTAAAATACCAGTAATTTTCATTTGGTGATTAGAATCTGCTTTCACCCTAAATCCATAAATCGGATAGCCCTTTGTGGATAAGTTAATTGAATCATTTTCATTGCAATACACCATAAAACTTCCGTCAGGTTGACCAAAAACGCCTCTTCCACTTGTACGGTTAATAATCATTAAATTATAAAAACCTTGTGCTTGAAGCGTGTCAACAACTTTTCCAATCAAAAGTACTTTCTGTTCTTCTTGAGCATTAATTTGTGCACTAATTCCTATTAGGATGACAATGTAACAGATGATTTTTCTTAAATTCATATACTGCGAAAGTAGAATATTTTGACATAAAACAAAACAAAATTCTGTTATAATGTGTTAAAATCGAGTTTTCAGCTCTTTATGTTGCAACTGCAAACAAAAAGTTGATTCAAATTTTGTAATTTTGCAGAAATTATTAGTGCGTGAAAAAACGAGTTGTTGTTGGTCTTTCTGGCGGAGTTGATTCTTCGGTTACTGCTCATTTGCTTATCGAGCAAGGATATGAAGTGATTGGAATGTTTATGAGAAATTGGCACGATGAATCGGTGACATTATCAGATGATTGTCCTTGGATTGACGATGCAAACGACGCACTTTTAATTGCGAATCAATTAGGAATTCCATTTCAAATCATTGACTTAAGCAAAGAATACAAGGAAAAAATTGTCGATTACATGTTTTCTGAATACGAGTCTGGACGGACACCAAATCCAGATGTTTTATGTAATCGTGAGATCAAATTTGATGTGTTTTTGAAAGCCGCTTTAGACTTAGGTGCTGATTATGTTGCCACAGGACATTATTGTCGTAAAATTGAACATGAAGATGGGACTTTTGGTTTACTTGCAGGAAAGGATATTACAAAAGATCAATCGTATTTTTTGTGTCAAATAAGTCAAAATCAACTTAGTAAAGCATTATTTCCCATTGGTGAACTATTAAAAAGTGAAGTACGAGAAATCGCACTAAAAATTGGATTGGTAACGGCTGAAAAAAAGGATTCACAAGGTCTATGTTTTGTAGGAAAAATCAGTTTACCAACGTTTTTACAGCAACAATTAAAGGCACACAAAGGAAAAGTGATTGAAATTCCGAATTCAAATGAGAAGTTGAAAGCATATCATTCCCTTCCTGTCAATTTTGAAGAAATAGAAAATTTAGTCCAACCATTTGAATTTGAAGAATCTGAAGGTGTGCTTGTGGCCGAACATCAAGGTGCCCATTTTTACACTATTGGTCAGCGAAAAGGCCTACAAATAGGAGGGAGGCCAAATCCATCTTTCGTGGTTCAAGTGGATGTAAAAAATAATTTAATATTTTCAGGACAAACAGATGAACATTTAGCACTTAATCGTTGGGCACTATTTATCCGAAAAGAAGACATTCATTACATCAATGAAAACAAAAAATTTGTATTGAATGAAGTTCAAGAACTAGACATTCGAATTCGTTACCGTCAGAAATTGCAAAAAGCAAAGTTTCTTTTAAAAGAAGATGGCCTTTATATCTTATTCAATAATTTACAACGCGGAATCACACCTGGACAATTCGCTGCTTGGTATTTAAACGACGAATTGATTGGTTCAGGTGTAATATTTCAATAGAATTATTATTTATATTTATTTATAGTACCTCCGGTAGGTTAAATTACAATTTTTAGTTTGGCGCCTTAACCGCCTACGCCTACAAGTCCTCTTCGCTGCACTCATGTGGGCTTTTCGGTCTTCGTCGGGGCGTGGGATTTGTACCGAAATTCAAAATTATACTTTGATGTTGAAATATTTAAGCTAAATCACTTAAAGTTTTGAAGCGTGTAAGCAATTCCTAGACCAAACAAAGATTTAAATTGCGTTCTTGGTCCTGTTCTTCCTTTTACATCGCGAATTTCAATATCATCATCATAGATTAGATTCCATTGTATGGTGGAAGTAAACCACTTATTGATTTTGAAAAGGAAAATTAACTCGGCATTTACATCAATGTTTTGAGGATTTTTAATGTAATTCGAGAATAATTCAAGTCTTGATTTTAATTCTATGTTTTTTGCAATTTCCTTGTTGTAGCGTAATTTTAAATAAGAACCAATTTCATTTCGTTGCGTCAATCCTTTTTTAATGACATTCCCAAGATCATCATAAACTGCCTTGTCAACACCAAAAGCACCAGCATTTGCCAATGTTTCGTCCTTCACGTAAGTGATTTTTGCAGCTACAGGTGAAAGGAACAAATTGAAATCCTTAGAAGGAGCATATTCAATTCCCAATGCAAAACTTAGGTATGCTGGTGCCATAAATTTTGATACTCGAATGGAATCATTTGGGAAATTAAATCCATCCAGAGATTGTGTTTTGAAGCCGCCAACCAAGGTATAAAACCAAGTTTTCTTGAACTCATAACCCATTGATGTTGCCAAATCAATGCGATCATCCGTTTTTTGCATTCCTTGTTTTAATCCGGTACTGTCAACGAATTTTAAACCTCCAAGCGCCAATTTGATGTCATTACTCCATTTTAGGTTTTCCCTCTGATATTTTAAACTAAAATCAATGAATGCCAGTGCCGAAATATTGTTTCTACCTCCCGCTGACCAATTAAAAAAAGAAGTTTGAGTTCCGTTTAGGCCAAAAATAGATTTTGCTTGCCAATAATTTGTATCTTTTTTTGAATTGGTACTGTCTTTTTGTGCAAATAAGTTCAGAGCTGATAAACAGATGATTGAGTAAATAAATAGTTTCATTTTTAAATATTTCGGCAAAAATAAGCATTATGCGTACATATCAAAACTTTTTCAATTAAAAAAGTTGGACTAAATTTTACAACTTTTCATAGAAAGTATTCACTTAAATATTACTAACTTTGAAATCAAAATTCAAAAAACATGAGTAAAGAAGTTTACATTATTTCTGCAGTTAGAACGCCAATTGGATCGTTCATGGGTGGACTTAGTTCTATTCCAGCAACGCAGTTAGGTTCTATCGCCATCAAAGGT
>CAZHLZ010000177.1:0-7679 GCA_964532475.1 uncultured Chitinophaga sp. | reverse complement strand
GGAACAACGACAGGAACGGCTTTATCCGTATTTGCGACATTGGACCCGCAAGATTACATAAAAACGATTGTTTTGGCTTGTGTAGGTGCGGTTGTGAGCTTTACGGTAACAGTGTTTTTGAAGTGGGTTTGGGAGAAGTTGAAATAGAGATTTTTTCCATAATTGAACTATAAGTTCTTTGAAATATTTAGTATGAAACGTCATTCGAAAGAGTGGCGTTTTTTTTATGTTATAATATTTTACAGATGAATCGAACATCAAGGAAGATACGTCCTAATTTTATTCCAAGCTTAACTTAAGTGAATGTTCATTCTCTAAAATATTCATTATTCTGCTATTTTCGGTTTAAACACTAAGTTTATTGCAATTCGATTTTTTGTTTAAAATACTGTTATTAAGGACTGAATGTTAATTTATTGCAAATTATTAGCATTTTACAAATAAAGAAGAGTATATTTGCAGAGTGAATACTTACTCACATTGTTTAATTAGCTAAAATTAGCAAGTAAGTTATTCTATTCAAATGTTTTAATTTAGAATTAAAGAACAGTTTAAAATTATAAATGCTATGATAAACGATACAATTTCCGATAGACAACTTGAAATAATTGATGCTACTGGAAAAATACTTACAAACTCTGGAGTTAGCGGATTGACAATTAAGAATCTCGCTAAAGAAATGAAATTTTCTGAAAGTGCAATTTATAGACACTTCACCAGTAAAGAAGAAATAATTGTTGCTTTACTTGATTACTTGGCAATAAATATGGACAATCGCTATACGAATTCAATTTTGGCTACTCAAACACCTGAAGAGAAATTTACAACTCTTTTTCAAAATCAATTTTCATTTTTCAAAGAACATCCTCATTTTGTTGTAGCTGTCTTTTCAGATGGTTTAATGGAAGAAAGCCAGCGGATTAATGAAACAATTTTGAAAATAATGAGTGTAAAAATGAAGCACTTGATGCCTATTATTGTGGAAGGTCAACATAAAAAAATATTCACCAATGCAATCACTACAGATGAATTGATGCATATTGTTATGGGTACATTCCGCCTTCAAATGTTTAAATGGAAAGTAGCTAACTTTCAGTTTGATATCATAAGAGATGGCGAAAATATGATCCAATCCATATTAACTTTAATTAAAAATAAGTAATATGAAAAAAATAATTTTATACCTGACAGCAATAGTCTTGACAGCTTTTGGACTTTTGACTTTATTTTTGAGCACCTCAGTAATTTTTGATTTTTTTGACATTAGAGCTAGAGAGGGCAACTACGTATTATTTGTTGTATGGGCAAATTTCATCAGTAGTTTCTTATACCTATTTGCTGCTTATGGTATCATTAAAAACAAGAAGTCTGCAACTACCCTCTTATTGATTTCCTCGATCATTTTGATTCTTGCATTTGTAGGGTTAAAAATACATATCAACTCTGGAGGTGTATTTGAACAAAAAACAGTAGGTGCAATGATTTTTAGAATATCTGTAACACTATTGTTTTCGCTAATAACGTATTTCACACTAAAAAATAAAAAGAAATGAAAAAAATAACAATTTCCGCAATGCTGGTCGTTTTTGCACTTACTAGTTGTAATGAGGCATCCGTCAATGAATCACAGAATAAATCAGCTACAAATTCGCATGAAGATCATAATCACGAAGAAGAAAATGAAGCGATTGAACTCAACAATGGAAAAAAATGGGTTGTTGATTCAAAAATGATGATTCACATTCGTGAAATGGAGAAAATCGTTGTTGCATTTAACACTGAAGAGCAAAAAGATTATAAAGAGTTAGCAAAAAAGTTGCAATCAAACATTGATTTACTGACCGCAAGTTGTACAATGCAGGGTAAAGCTCATGATGAACTTCATAAATGGCTGGTACCGTTTATGGATATGGTTAGCGTCTTAACGGATGCTGAAAATGACACTGAAGCAGCTAAACAATTTAAAAACATCCAAGCATCATTAATAACTTTTAACACTTATTTCCAATGAATTTAGTAGAATTACATGACCAGACAAAAGAAGTTTCAGCATCAGCACTTTTTAAAGGAGAAATTGGTTCAGCTACGGCTATTCAATTATTAAGAAATGGAACACTGAAAGAACACGTAACTAAAACTCCCGCATTACTAGTATGTGTGAGTGGTTTTGTTAGTTATGAAGATGAAAATGATCATGAGGTAGAATTATCACCAGGCGATTATTTCATGATTACTCCAAATTTGAGACATTGGTTAAATGCCTCTGTAGATTCTCAATTGATTTTATTTAAATAAAAAAATTTGACTCATGAGGTTAGTGAACATTTACAAACAAGCATTTGTGCTTCTTTCTTTTATGACAGGAGTTTCAACTATTCATGCACAAGAATGGACAATTCAACAATGCATTGATACTGCTCAGCATAACAATAAAAACCTTCAAATATCTGAAAACCATTTTTTAATAGGCCAACAAAGAGAAAAAGAAGCAAAAGCGAACCTTTATCCCAAAATTTCTGCAAATGCAGACTATAAATATTTTAGCAATTTGCCATATCAGTTATTACCTCTTTCAGCTCTAAACACAACTGCTCCAGAAGGAGTGTATCGGGAAGCTCAATTTGGTGTACCACACAATATCAATGCAAATTTGCAATTGACCATGCCTTTGTACAATTCACAGGTATACGGCGCAATTCAAATTACAAAAATTGCATCTGAAATTACTGATCTACAATTGCAGAAAACTGAAGAGCAAATTTATTTAGAAATAACAAATTTGTATTATAATGCTCAAGTTTTATACTACCAAATATCTTTTCTCGATAGTAATCTTGTTAATGCCGAGCGTCTTTTGAAAAATATGGAACTCCTTAAGCAGCAATTGTTAGCAAAGGGTTCAGATGTCAATAAGGTTAAACTGCAAGTAGAACAATTAATTACGCAAAAAGAAACGGTAAAATCTAAATACACACAGGTGTTAAATGCTCTAAAGTTTACGATGGGAATTTCCTTGGATCGAACTATTGAAATTACTTCAAAAATCGAACAAGGAAAAGCTATTGAATATTCAAGATTTTCTACGCTTGATATGCAACTCGTAAGCGCACAAAAAAAATTACTTACTAATGAGTTTAGTACTTTAAACAAGTCAAGATATTTACCTTCTTTGAATCTTATTGCAACTTATGGTACAACAGGTTTTGGATATAATGGAAAACCAAGCAGTTTTTTAGATTTTTATCCAATTGGATTTGCAGGTTTACAATTATCCTATCCTTTGTTTAATGGAACTGTTGTCTTGAAAAAACTTGCCCAAAAAAGAATAGAATTAGAGAATAATGAATTGCAATTCAATTTAGTATCTGAACAAAACTCAATGCAAGTCGCGAATTCAAATTTACAACGATTAATAGCGCAAAAATCAATTGAAACTGTATCAAATCAAATCACACTTGCTCAACTTATTTACACACAAACCTTACAGCAACAACAACAAGGAACAGCTAGTTTAACAGATGTTTTACTTGCTGATAATGCTTTACGTGAATCTCAACAACTATATATAACTGCATTAGTTGATTATTTAAAAGCCGATTTAGAACTTAAAAAAGTGACAGGAAACATTTCATCCATTAAATAAACTCACCATGAATTCAAAAACATCCATTTTAAAAAAGGTATTAATTATTATCATACCCCTTGGCTTAGTTGCTATTTTCATTATCAAGTTGAAAACCAATAAGGAAATAACTCAAAACAAAGTATATACCTACGACAAAAACAAGGCGATAAACATTGAAGTTGACACCTTGAAATTAAGTTCAATCGACAATGAATTTTCCTATTCGGGAATTTTTGAACCTAATAAGGAAACTAAATTAAGCTCCGAATCACAGGGAAAAATTAATAAGGTTATGGTAGATGTTGGAAGCCTTGTAAAAAAAGGTCAAACGCTTATTGTTTTAGATAATTCTTTGCTAAAATTACAACTTCAATCCGTTGAAGTACAAATTTCAGGTTTGGAAGCAGATGTAAACCGATTTACGATTCTCGCTAAATCAGATGCCATTCAAGGCGTGCAATTAGAAAAAGCTGAATTGGGTTTAAAAACCGCTAAAATTCAAAAAGCAACCTTACTTGAACAAATCCGAAAAACAACCATTCAATCGCCATTTGACGGTGTAATTACTGCAAAATTAAGTGAGGAAGGTGCTTTTGCATCACCAGGTATCCCTTTGTTGCAACTTACGGATATTACTAATTTAAAATTCAATATCAATGTGTCTGAAAATGAGTTACATAAATTTAAATTGAATACACCTTATTCTATTTCTGTAGATTCTTATTCCGATTTATTGTTGTCCGCAAAAGTAACATTAATTGGAAGCAAAGCAAATATGGGGAATAGTTTCCCGATTCAATTTTTGGTTAAAATCACTAAGGATTTGAGCATAAAATCCGGAATGTTTGGCAAAGTGAAATTGGAGAATAAAAGTAATGATCAGAAAATTATTATCTCAAGTTCCGCGATACTTGGAACCAATGATAAAACGCAAGTGTATGTTGTTAAAAATGGGAAAGTTTATCTGAAGGACATTGAAATATCAGATAAATATCAAAACAAAGCAATCGTAAAATCAGGTTTGAAAAAAGGTGATGTTATAGTTGTCAAAGGCTTTATAAATCTTTTTGAGGGTGCTAATGTATCTGTTAATTAATTTAATTGTATAAAAAATGAATATTACAGAAATATCAATCAAGCGACCATCCTTAATCATTGTGCTTTTTAGTGTATTCACATTATTGGGATTCATTGGCTACAAGAATTTAAGTTACGAATTAATGCCTGATTTTAATCAGCCAGTTGTTGTAATTAAAACTGTTTATCCAGGTGCAGAACCAAATGAAGTAGAAACTTCTGTCTCGCGCAAAATAGAAAATGCTCTATCTAATTTGGAGGGTGTAGATTATTTAGTGACAAAATCATTACCGAATGCATCGGTCATAATTGCAAATTTGAAATACGGAACAGATTTGGATAAAACGATGCAAGATGCACAGCGTTACATCGATAATATTAGTAAAAATCTTCCTCCAGAGGTACTTAGTCCAGAGATGAGCAAAGTATCACCGAATGATTTGCCAATCATGTCAATCAGTGCAACGAGTAATTTGTCTTCAACAGAATTTTTCCAAAAAATGAAAGATGATTTTTTGCCACAAATCCAACAAATTAAAGGGGTTGCAGAAATAACAATTTTGGGAGGTGAAGAACGAGAAATTCAAGTTAAAATCGATCAGGATAAACTAAAGCTGTACAAAATTTCAATGATTCAAGTTGTTGAAGCAATAAATCGATCAGGACTTGATTTACCGGCTGGGAAAGTGCAATCAGAAAACGAAAATAATTCTGTTCGTTTAACCGGAAAATTTACTTCATTGGAGGATTTAAAAAATGTCCAAATCGCGATGCCTATTGCTGGGAGTCCAGTGTATGTTAAAGATGTTGCGACTGTAATTGATGGTGTAAAAGAAACCAGTTCAATAAGCAGGTATAATGGAGAAAACGGAATTGGATTACTGTTGAAAAAACAAGGGGATGCAAATGCAGTCGATGTATCTAGGCTTGTGCGCGAGAAATTCATCAACATAGAAAAACAAAACGCAGGTAATTCTGTAAAATTTGTTATTGCTGATGACAGCACTGACAATACCATTGCAGCAGTTGATTCAGTCGTTTTTGACCTCATCTTAGCAGTAATTTTGGTTTCCCTAGTGATGCTTTTATTTCTACGAAGTTTTAGAAATTCACTTATTGTAATAATTGCAATTCCAACTTCTTTAGTTACTGCATTTGCTGTAATGTGGCTATTGGGATATACGCTAAATCTTATGACTTTATTGGCCATGTCTTTAATCATCGGGATTTTAGTTGATGATGCTGTTGTGGTATTAGAAAATATTCAAAAACATTTAGACAGAGGAAAAGATAAACGTATTGCTTCCATGGATGGCCGGAATGAAATTGGTTTTGCAGCTTTATCCATAACTCTTGTTGATATCGTTGTATTTTTACCAATTCTATTTTTGCAGGTTTTTGTGGCAGATATGCTCAAACAATTTTCCGTAGTTGTGGTTACCTCCACCCTCACAAGTTTATTGGTTGGTTTTACACTGACTCCTTGGCTAGCTTCCCGTATTGGTAAAAAAGAAGATTTACAACCCACAAATTTATTTAATCGTTTTTTACTCTGGTTTGAACGACAGTTGGAACAATTTACCAATTGGTATGGAAGAAAACTGGAATGGGTGCTGCATCATAAACTTATTTTTACAGGCATTGTATTGCTTCTCTTTGTTATGACTTTGGGTATTATGAAACAAGGTATCATTGGAAAAGAGTTAATTTCAACTGGTGATCAGGGTAAATTTAGAATGGCTTTGGAATTTGATAAATCCACCTCGATTCAACAAAATAATTTAATCTCGAAAAAAGTTGAACAGTATATTCTACAACAAGCAGAGGTTTCAACCGTCTTTAGTAATGTTGGAGGGCCAAGTACAGGAATTGGGAGTTTAGGTGTGGGTTCAGCAAACAAAACTGAATTTACGATTCAATTAAAATCTAAAAAAGAACTTAAAAATGTTCCTACTGAAAGTTTTATGAAAAAGCTCAGAAATGATCTTCAATCAAAATTTCCAAGCATTAATTACTCAATGGCTGCTTTGGGTCTAATACCAAGGTCGGCACCAATTGAAATAACATTGAGTGGAAGTAATTTAGATTTGGTTATGAAAACGGGCAATGATTTAAAAACAATCGTTGAAAAAATTCCAGGTTCGGATAATGTTCGTTTGTCTGTGGAAACTGGAAGTCCTGAATACAAAATTATTCCTGATAAGGATAAAATGCAACGATTGGGCTTAACAACAGCATACGTTGGGATGAATTTAAGGACAGCGTTTACAGGAAATGATGATGCTACTCTAACTCAAAATGGAACTGAGTATCCTATTCGGATTTGGTTAAATGAATTTAGTAGAAAAAACTTTGAAAATGTTCAAAAACTATCTATTATTAATCCTGCTGGATTACCGATAGAAGTAGCTCAATTTGCCACTGTGAAACAAGACAATTCTCCCTCTTTGCTGGAAAGAAAAGATAGACAACCAGCTGTTACATTAACATCAGATGCCTTGGGAAGACCTTCTGGAACTGTGGCTGATGATGTTGTAGCTTATTTAACAGAAAATCCTTTACCTGAAGGAATTCAAATGACTTGGGGAAGTGATATAAAAAGGCAAAATGATAGTTTTGGAGCCTTAGGAAGTGTATTGTTAATTTCCTTTTTATTGATCTATCTCATTATGGTAGCTTTATATGATAGTTTTATTTACCCTTTTGTGGTATTGTTTTCAATTCCAGTTGCTGTGATAGGTGCTTTCTTTGCTTTAAATTTATCTCTGAGTAACTTGAGTTTATTTGCCCTCTTAGGCCTTATCATGTTAATGGGATTGGTTGTTAAAAATGCTATTTTGATAGTTGATTTTACTAATCAATTAAAGGCAGATGGAAAACCGTTTAGGGAGGCATTTATCATTGCAGGAAAAGGTAGAATGAGACCTATTCTGATGACAACGCTATCCATGGTAATAGGAATGCTTCCGATTGCGAT
>CAZHLZ010000176.1:0-7713 GCA_964532475.1 uncultured Chitinophaga sp. | reverse complement strand
TGTCAAATAAACTAAGAATAAGTAAAAAATTATAGGTTATGCATAATGCGGGTTATGTTCCCAAGATTCAATAATGAATGAAAAAAAGATCATTTACTATCAAAAACTATTAAATAAAACTTTAGGGAAAAAGAAGAAAAAAGTTAAATTATTTGACGGTGATATCAAAATAATTTGTGACACAAATACTGTGATATCAGTAATTGAACCGATTTTATTTTCTCTTTATGGTAAGGAACAGATTGAAAAACAAAGACCCTATGAAATTTATTACATTGATAATTATTGGATTGTATCTGGAACGATCAATACCTTAGGTGGAGTTTTTTTGGTTTTTGTAAATTCTTACAATGGTGAATTTATAAAAATATCTCATGGAAAATAATTGATAGAATTTTAAAGCTTTGTTTGAATCTATAGAAGCGTAGCAAAGGTTAGAAACGAAAATAATTTCTGCGGTGAAAATTTGTTGGAAAAGGGGATGATTAGAGATAGAGAAATTGCAGAATAAACAACTATTTTTTCTCGATTTTAAAACCCATTCTTTGTTTCAAGGTTGACTGTTAAATAGCCCTCTTTTTCGAGAAACCTAAAGTTTGTAACTCGTTTCCGTTAATGATTAATTAACTCATTATTTAGGATTTTAATTTTATTTCTTACTCTCAATTCAAATTCTTCTACGGAAATTTGTTTATACTTTATTTGATAAATTTCATCAAAAAAGGAAACAGATGTTAATTTTTTATTCTTGACTTTGAATAAAACAGGTAATTTTTGTTTGAATGTCTTTAATTGCAAGTAGCGCAATTCTCTGCGGTTAAAATCGGTAATAATATTGTCCCTTTCATTTTGAATTTTGATGTATTCAAAATCAAAAAGTTTAATCAAATCATATTGAACATTATTGATATCGTTTGTTTGATCCGAGCCACAATATATATTTGCCTTCGTTTTTTTTATAAAACTGTTTGGCTTCTTGCATAAATTTCCAATTGCTTAGAACTATCACTATAGTTAATAAAGCGATGATACAAAAAATGATAAGAGATGTAATTGGGAAATACCACGCAAAGCAAATCACAATCGCAAAGAATACGAATAAGTTGAATAATTTTTTCATGATACAAAGTAAAAAACAAATTACGCAATCTATTTGCGTAGATGTGTTTTTTTTGAAATAAACTGATAGATTTAATTAATGATTGATTTAATTTATTGTTTTTCAGTGTTTTAAAATAATTATTATTTTTTTATTTGTTTTGTAAATAAAATAATACATATCTTTGCAAATAGAAATTTAACTTCTTAGTATTCATTTTTAAATATAAGGAGATTACATTATGAAAGAGCGTATCAACATATCATCCATGCTTCTCATTGCGTAAATCGCAGTGCTAAATTCTTGTAATTTAATTTCCCTCCAATTATTTTTCTCCAGTAATTTAGTTTCTGCGAATAATTGTATCGTTCAATTAGGCTGATTTTTGAACTTCAGAGTTGCATGTATTGTCAATTATTTTTGATATGGAAAATATCATTATTTACTAATTATGGATTGAGCTGATAATTTAATCCAATCACATGTTAACAAGATGGAAATTTATGATTGGGATAATTCCCTGTATCGTAATTTAAAATCGAAACGGAACTCAAAAAAGCGACAAAAAAAGGACTTAGAGAAATATTTAACAAGCTTAAGAAAGAGGCGAGAAGCAATTCGTATTGAACAAAGAAATTTGGGCTTTGAAGAATTAAATCCTCCAATTCAAAGAGGTTGGAAACGTACTTTTGTGCTTCATGACTCAGTTAAATATTCAAATCAAGATGATTTTTTTCAAAATTTATTAGATAAAATTAATACTGAATGCATTAGCAACAGGAAGGATTTTACGAAAAAGAAAAAAAGAAGAGGAAAGAAAATCCGTGTGGAAACACAGCAGTTTCTTCAAGTTTTGAGCGAATATCGATTTAAAAAATTAATACAAACAGAAAAAGAAAAATCGTATTTTGAACAGTTTTTGGTTTATTCCAAAAGTAAAACTTTTTTGCACAAAGAATATCATTTTAGGGAACCTTGGAGGTTTAAATTGAGAATTGTTCCAAATTGGATTCGATTTGCTAAAATAATTGATCCGCTTTTACTTCAAGAGGATGCGGAAATAGATGCATATTTATTAAGCAATAATTTGGAAGCAAAAATGTACAAATTAAAAGATGGGTATTATTCCTACAAAGACAGATGGAATCCAACAGCTAATGCAAAATACACTTATTTATTAAAACAGAACTCATACCTCAAGTATTTGGATGAGTTTATTAGAGAAAAACAAAATGAACAAATATAAATTAAAAAGTAAAGATCTTCAAGAGCTTGGTTTTGAATTAAATATTTCAATTTCATTAGGAATAATGATTGCTGCGAAATATTATAAACACACAGCAAAAGTAGAAGTTTTAAAAACATTTTTGAAGGTAAAAGAAAAACCTCAAGAATATAAAAATGATGAGGTACTAGCTAACTTAGCAAATACTTTTATTGAAGAAAAAGAAGAACGAGCTTTTCAGGTTTTCGATTTAAAAAAGGAAGTTGAACCCTTTAAAGTTTATGGGAAACAATTTATTGAGGAACAAGCAAAAAAACAAATGGAATTAGCTATGTGCCTGCCAATTACTTTGAATGGTGCCTTGATGCCCGATGCTCACAGTGGTTATGGTTTGCCAATTGGGGGTGTGTTAGCAACTGAAAACGCAGTAATTCCTTATGGTGTTGGCGTTGACATAGGTTGCCGTATGGCACTTTCTATTTTTGATTTACCTGAAAAATTTATTGCTCACAATGAATATCAGCTGAAAACAGCTTTAAAAGAATGTACTCATTTTGGGATGGATGGTGGTTTGGCAACACGTCAAGATCATGAGGTTTTGGAAAGAACAGAATTTCAGCAGCTTCCTTTGTTGAAAAAATTGCATGGAAAAGCGATTCGTCAATTGGGAACATCTGGAAGCGGTAATCATTTTGTGGAGTTTGGTGTATTGGAATTGTATGCTAAAAATTCACTTGGCATTCCGCCTGGAAAATATGTTTCTATTCTTTCACATTCGGGATCAAGGGGTTTGGGGGCGACTATCGCTCAGTATTATACTCAAATTGCGATGGATGTTTGCAAATTACCTAAAGAAGCAAAACATCTGGCTTGGTTGGACATGAACAGTGCTGAAGGACAAGAATATTGGATGGCAATGAATTTAGCAGGCGATTACGCGAAAGCGTGTCACGATAGAATTCATATAAATTTATGCAAAGCTTTAGGTTTAAAACCTATTGCGAAAGTAGAAAATCATCATAATTTTGCCTGGAAGGAAAAAGATTCTTTAGGAAAAGAAATAATCGTTCATCGAAAAGGTGCAACTCCAGCCCACGAAGGAGAAATGGGTATAATTCCAGGTTCAATGACGCACGCAGGATATCTTGTTAGTGGAAAAGGAGTAAGAGAATCCTTGAATTCAGCATCTCATGGCGCAGGAAGATGCATGTCACGAAGTAAAGCGAAAAATAGTATTACGGTTTCCTCTTTTAAAAAGATGGTTACTCATGCTGGTGTTAGTTTAATTGGTGCTAGTCCTGAAGAATCACCATTAGCCTACAAGGATATTGAGGAAGTAATGATTGCTCAGAAAAGTTTGGTGAATATCGAAGGGAAATTTATTCCCAAAATAGTGCGAATGAATAAAGAATGAAATGATGGATGAAAAAATAATTCAAATTACCTCGGGTAAAGGTCCTGATGAATGTGAGCGTGTTGTATTTTTGGTTTTGCAAGAATTTTTAGCTTTTTTGAAACTAGAAGGCATTAGTTTTGAAATACTTGAAGAAATAGAAGGAAAGCAAAACAGAACTTTATTATCGGTGTTACTAAAAGTGAAACATGATGATTTTCGAAAAATGGAAAAAGAGTGGGGAGGAAGTATCTTGTGGACGGCTCAAAGTTCGTTTAGGACATTTCACAAACGAAAAAACTGGTTTATTGGCATTTCTTTTCACGATATTTTGCAGAAAGAAATAATTAGCGAAAGCGATGTTATTCTTCAAACAATGCGTGCTTCTGGTCCAGGGGGACAAAATGTCAATAAGGTAGAAACAGCCGTGAGGGCAACGCATGTAAAATCTGGAATTTCAGTTACGGCATCAACTAGCAGGTCTCAATTGCAAAATAAGAAAAACGCAATACAACTCCTTGAATTTAAATTAGCTGAAAAAGACAAGGAATTGCATAGAAAAATTGAAAAAAAGCAATGGCTAAATCACCACACACTTTCAAGAGGGAATCCTATTAAAATTTATAATAGAAAAATGGACTAAAATAGAGGGTGTCAATGAGAATTGACATCCTTTTTATTAATTAAAACTCCTTTTAAGTGCTCTGTTTTTTCAATATTGAGTGAAATAAGCAGTTCTTTTTGGTTTAAAATTTCAATGTTAAAAACCTTAGGAATTTTGGAGCCTAAGTAAATCAATTTGTTTTTTACATCTAACATATATGGAATTTCACTTGAACCTACATAAAGATTAGGATGGTAAGACCAAAAAACACAATAGTTTCCATAATTTTCTTGCCAGAATTTGATTTCTGATTTCTCATTACCTTTATTTACACCTATATTTTCTCTTGAAAAATGAAATGTTGTGCTGTCATCTGAGGAATATAAATCAAAATATTTAGTGGAAGAATAATACCAATTACCACTTAATAATTCTGGAGATAATGTTGAATCAATATCTTTTCGATAGGAGTAAATAATAGAAAGTGGATTCATATCCAATCCCTGATTTAAGTATAAATAAGATTTAATGATTAATTCATCAATTGTGCATTTAATTATTTCATAAGATGTTAATTCTTTTTGCTTTTTTTTCTTTCCTTGAAATAATTTAATATAATTTGCTTGATATATTGAATCGTACTCAATTTTGTAGGAGTAATTATTGTGACGAATATAATAACGTTCCATGTGATCAGGTGTGGTAAAAATTGAGTCAGTTGTGAATCTAAGTTTTTGATGTCCATTTTTCAATTTTGAACTTTTATTTGTATCATCAAAAAAATAATAGTCATTATATAAATCAACTTTGAATAAAGACCAATCGCCAAGAATTATGGAATCCATTTTAAAATAATCAACATTAAATGGTTTTTCAAATACCAGCCGTTGAGAAGAAGCAAATTGGGAAAACATTAATATGAAGACTAGTACTTTCATATTTTTGAAACGTGAAAATTCTTTTTTGTTAAACATAGGAACTTAAAAATAATATTTCTCATCACTTTATTTTCACCACACTCTCTTTGTACAAATTTATTGCCTTCTGAATAATAAACTCAATATTTTCAAGAGGCAGATCTAAATTTGGATCGAAGAGCATTATTTTTATTCTGCTTCGATTTCCTTGAATCAAAAATTTTTCATCAAAGTGTTTGCCTTCAATGATGCCAATGTAGGGTTGTTGTGTCTTTTTATCTAGCCACAAATAACAAAACATTTTAGTCTTGAAACTGAAAAAGGGCATTCCATACTTCCAAGACATGGTAATTTCCTGATCTTGATGCAAAATTATATCCTTTAGAGCCAAAAATGTACTTTTTAGTGGTTCATCAAACTTTAAATAGAAATCGTCAAGACTTTTCATTCTGTAAAAATAGAATAAATTTTGAAAATTAAAACTTTGTTCTTAGTTAGCTCCCTGCGCCAGCGAAAATGTAAAGCTTTTTGATGTGAATGCGCATTTTGAAACAGCAAGAAAAAGCGGTAGCTCTTTTGATGCTATTGAAAAAGCAAATTCACGAAAAAACTTGAAATTGGAGGTGGGATTCGCAGCCAACTATTAAAAGGAATGAAGCGTTATGAAACTATTTTATGAAGATTAGCTGTTTGCTGCTTGAGACTCACCTTCACTTTTCACACCTTTCTTCTTGAATTTCTTCTTCTTCTTTTTCTTTGGTAATGTTTTTATGCTAAACTCTGGACCAGGACCTAAAACCTCAGGTAATGCAATTTGTGGGATTTCAGACTCAATCAAACGCTGGATTGTTGCCAATTTGCGCATGTCTTTTTCATTCACAAGAGTGATTGCTTCTCCTTTGGTGTTTGCGCGAGCGGTTCGACCAACACGGTGAACGTAATCTTCTGCGTCGAAAGGTGTATCGTAATTAATAACTAAATTTATTTCTTTGATATCAATTCCACGGCTCATTACATCTGTTGCAACAATGATTCGAATTCTTTTAGAGCGAAATCCACTTAAAACTTCTTCTCGTTGTTCTTGGTCTAAATTGGAGGAAACTCCAGTTGATTTGAAGCCATTTTTGCGTAAACCAGCAACAATTTCATTCACTTTGCTTTTCGATGAGGTGAAAATAATGATGCTTGTATATTCAGTTCTTTCGCTCAGAATATTCTTAATCAAGTCTATTTTTTGATTGTCAAAGCACAAATAAACCGATTGTTTTACTCCTTCAGCGGGTTTTGAAATTGACAAAGTAATTTCTTCAGGAGTTTTTAAAATTCTGCGAGCCAAATCTCTAATTTTCGGTGCCATGGTAGCACTAAAAAGTAAGGTTTGTCGATCTTGCGGTAATTTATTGATGATAGTGTCCAAATCTAATGCGAAACCCATATCTAACATTTTATCGGCTTCATCTAAAACCAAGTGTTTTACTTTTGAAAAATCAACATATCCTTGATTGATATGAGACAAAAGTTTACCTGGTGTGGCAACGATAATATCTGTTCCATTTTTTAAGGCATCTTTTTGATCGTCCCAATTTTTTCCGTCACCACCGCCGTAAATGGCTTTAGAGCCAACTGAAACGAAATAGGAAAGCCCTTGAATTTCTTGTTCGATTTGAATTGCCAATTCTCGCGTTGGAACAATAATTAAAGTATCAATTGTGGTGTCTTCTTTTCCTGTTAATTTATGTAAAATAGGTAAAATAAAAGCTGCAGTTTTTCCTGTACCAGTTTGTGCGCAGGCAATTAAATCTTTATTTTCTAATATTCTAGGGATTGCCCTTTCTTGAATAGGTGTTGCATCCACAAATCCCATGTGAGAAATTGCTTCTAATATCTGTTCGTTTAATTTTAAATCTTCAAATTTCATTAGGTAAAGTTACGGAAAATTTTATCAAATGTCTAAAAACATGAGTTCGATTATTAAAATTGAATTGACTGCGTCTCTGCATTGTGGTCAGACCTCTTATAAATAATGAGTTAGGAGTAATGCAATTGAAGATGTATTGGGATACATTAAAAATGTATTATGAGGTGAAGCGTTGTTTATCAGTGGTATAATTAAGTACTTTAAATAAAATTCAGTTATACTTCGTTGTTCCCTCAATTTAGCCCGTTAAATTCTCAAGTGAACACCTTGTCTAACAGGCTTTTATGTCAATCTGAATTTCAATTTTGCAATCGAACTCAGGTTGAAAAGTTAAAATGTGGGAAGAAATTTAGGCGTACTTTGTTACCATCTTGTTTAATTTTTTCATCTACTTGGTTACAAAAAAATAAAAATTTGCTACTCTTGTAATACACTATAATTTATGATGAGATCACAATTAATTACTTGTTCTCTTTCAAAATTAAAATCAATATAAACATAGGAGTTCGATTTAAAAAAATGCCAATTGATTTGTTTGTGCATGGTCAAATTTGATA
>CAZHLZ010000175.1:0-7741 GCA_964532475.1 uncultured Chitinophaga sp. | reverse complement strand
CTAACACTCCAAAACAACCGCCAAGATTAATAGCTGTTGTTGTTTTCCCAACTCCTCCTTTTTGATTTGCTATGGCAATAATTTTACCCATTATTTAGTTTTTTTTAGAAATTTTTTAAAAAAATCTGGATCTTATTTTGTTGTAAAGTTACAACATGAAAATGGCTTTCAAAAATAAATTTAAAGCAAAAAACGAAAGCACATTGAAGCTTCGTTCATTTGATACCAAATTTGGAACTATTTTCTTACAAACTTTCAAAACTAAAGGAGTCAATTTCCTCTGTTTTTTCTGGGTTTGATCCTTTCAGTTCGTCAATTTTTGCAATTACCTCTTCAAAACCATCTTTAAACTTTTCAAAATCTTCTTTGTAAAGAAAAATTTTGTGTTTTTGATACGATTCAACACCGTTTTCGAATGTTTTTTTGCTTTCGGTAATTGTTAAATACAAATCGTTGCCTTTGGTAGATTTAATATCGAAAAAATATGTTCTTTTTCCCGCTTTAATGACTTTTGTAAAAACTTCGTCATTCCTTTCTCTATATTTTTCGTTTTCCATGTTGGTTTAACTAATATTATGGAGCAAAGTTGCTAATTATTTTTGAATTTTTTGTTAAAAATTGAATTATTATTTTGAAGTGCATGTAAATTTTCAATGCTCACTAATTAATAAGTTCATTTGCCTAATCAAAAAATAATTTGTCACGAAAAAAATGAATAAGCACCGCTCATCGCAAGAAGTGTGGGTAAATAATTTTATGTCTAATTTAGGTTTTTGGGCGCCTTCCCGATAAAAATCGGTATCCGCCTGCGCCTGCAAGTCCTCTTCGCTGCACTCATGCGGGCTTTCCGGACTCCGTCGGGGCGTGGGGATTTATGCGGAATTCAAAATTTATCATGGAAGTTGAAAAATTATGGATAAAATGGTTTGATTTTAAAGAATGTTTGTATTTTTGGAAAAGTAAAAGTTTTGGGGTACGAGTGAGGGATTGAGGTTTAAGTAGAGTAGGATTAGAAAATCCAGCGGAGCAGGATTTATTGGTTCCAATTAAAAAAAAAAAACAATGTCTAAATAAAAATAGGATGAAAAAGATCAAATACTTATTATATTTCTTGCTTTTTATTATTTGTAGTGTTGTTATTGGTGAATTTGTAAAAAAAAGGCGTCTAAACTTATTATCGCAAAACACAAATCAAATTATAGCTAAATATGGGGATTTTACTGTAATGAGAAATAGAGGACCTGTTACATTTTTCACCTATAAGCTCAAAAATGAAGTTTTTACAATCGATGTTAACGGCAAATACGATTTCCTTCAAAAGGGCGATACAGTTATTGTTAAATACTCTATTGAAGACCCAAGTGTAGCAACAGTTGTCGAATTTTGTTACATGAAGAATCATAAAGGAAAGGATTATTGTGATTGTAAAAGTGAGTAAATACAATGGTTCGGAGGATAGGATGTTGAATTTACGTGATGATAATTAGTGAAAAATCTTATGAAATTAATTTTATTTGTTTTATTGTTTTTTTGTGAAAATTGTTATTCTCAAAAATATGTTGGTATTTTAAAATATTCATCTTGCTATGCCACTTATGAAGTGCTTATTGGTGATAGTAATTTTGAAATATATACAAATTATAACACATTAAACCTAAAACCAAGAAAAATCAAGAAAATCCTTAAAATGGCCAATTCATCAACAAAACTAGAGAATGATCATTTAATGGATTTTAAAATAAAAATTGAAATTTATGAGAATAAAAATAAATATATGAGTTTATTAATTGATAATGCGGGTTATCTTTCAATAAATGAAGTCAAATTTAATGTAAATATCAAATTATTAAAAGAAATAAATAGACTGATACCAAACAATGAATGTTGGGACCATTTACTGAAAACGAATTAAAAATGCGAGATTCATCGCTCTTGCATGAGAAACAAAGCCTATGAAGAGACACCAGATTCGAAGCATTTGCATCTAACTTGGGTGTATATGCTTCGCAGAATCTATAATACTGCGCATGAGTAAAAGTTTTGAAGAATGAGTGTGGGTTTGAGATTTTTGAGCAGCAGGATTCACTTCGTGGTTGCTTGTGCGGTTCAAATCCTGCCAAGCTCTTGTAAAAAATAATTTCACTTCGTCATCCAAGAACCGCCAACAGAAATAATGTTCGATAAGGCCAAATATTCTTGATGAGTTGCTTCGCTAATGCCCCCAGTTGGGCAAAATTTAACTTGTGGAAAAACTTGACCGTAGGTTTTTAATGCTTCTAATCCTCCAAATAAATGTGCTGGGAAAAATTTCAAAGTATCGTAACCTTGTTGTAAAGCTAAAATAATTTCGCTAGGTGTTGAAACGCCTGGTATGAAAGCAATTTTACTTTTTTCAAAATCTGAAAATAGGGTAGAACTGATTCCGGGACTCACCATGAAATCAATACCAATTTCAACCGCTTTTTGGATTTGTGCAGCATTGACAATGGTTCCCATTCCGACAGAAATTTCTTTTCCAAATTCTTCTTTGGTCTTTTGAATCGAATCAAAGGCAACTTCGGTGCGTAAAGTGATTTCGATGCAACGAATATTTTGTTTTAGCAAACGCTCAACCATCGGTTCAACTTCCGATAAAGTGTTGAATGTTACCACTGGAATTACGGGATGTTTCCCTAATACTTCTCGAATGTTATTTTGTGTAGACATAAATTTCTTTTTTATAAACTCCCAGATTTTTCTTGGAATACGCATTAATATAAGTTTTCGGCATGGTTTTTTAACCAAAAACGCCTGCCGAAAACAAGCAAATTGTTTTTTTTCGCGACGGACATCATCCGTCGCTACAATCATTTGGTACCTCTGGCACCATTTCATTTAGTTACTGTCTTTTTTTAAGCTTAGTTTTACCGTTGTTTATGGAATTTAATGAGATTATCATATCTTTTATAAAAAACTAGCTCCATCTTCACTGGAAGAGACTAAATTTCTAAGGTTTGCAAATAATTCTCTTCCAAAGCCGAATGTTTTTGTATTGTCTTTCGTTGCACATGAACGTGCGTTTACGGTTTCAAAATCAAGGCAAATTAATTCTCCCTTTTCAGCATCCAAACGCATGATATCGCCCGTTCTTATTTTGGAAATTAGACCGCCATCTTTCGCCTCTGGAGTTAAATGAATCGCTGATGGCACTTTTCCTGATGCTCCTGACATTCTTCCATCCGTTACCAAAGCAACTTTGAAACCTCGTTTTTGTAAAATGCCTAAAGTAGGCGTTAATTGGTGTAATTCAGGCATTCCGTTTTGTTTTGGGCCTTGAAAAGGTAAAACAGCTACAAAATCCTTGTCTAATTCTCCTCGTTTGAAGGCTGCAATTAAATCTTCTTGTTCATCAAATACAATTGCAGGTGCCTCCGTGATGTAATGTTCTTTGCTAACCGCTGAAATTTTGATTACCGAGCGACCCACATTTCCTTTCAACATTACAATTCCACCAGTTGGGGAAAATGGCTCTTCGACAGGGCGAATGATACTTGTATTCAAACTCTCAGTTGCTCCTTGTTCCCAAACAATTTCTCCATTTTTTATTTTTGGTTCTTGGGTATATTTGTTTAATCCTTTACCTAAAATGGTATTTACATCTTCGTGCAATAAACCATTTTTAAGTAAAGTGTAAATTACAAATCCCATCCCACCAGAAGCATGAAAATGATTTACATCTGCTGCTCCATTCGGATAAACTTTTGTTAAAGAAGGAATTACAGCTGATAAATCTGAGAAATCTTCCCAATTGATGATAATTCCAGCTGCACGTGCCATGGCGATTAAATGGATTGTGTGATTAGTCGAACCTCCGGTTGCTAAAAGTCCAATTAAACCATTAACCACGGTTTTTTCGTCGTAAATTTTCGCAAAAGATTTTTCAAAAGAACGAACTTTGGTGTTCTCACTCAATACTTTAATTGCGTAATCATTTAATAATTCACGTAATTCCGTATCAGGATTTACAAAACTGGAACCTGGAAGTTGTAAGCCCATGATTTCCATCAACATTTGATTACTGTTTGCCGTTCCGTAAAAAGTACAAGTTCCTGGTGAATGGTAAGAATCTGATTCTCCTTTCAATAATTCAGCACGACCAATTTTTCCTTCAGCAAAATCCTGACGAATTCTAGCTTTTTCATCGTTTGAAATTCCAGTTTTCATCGGACCTCCCGGCATAAAAATTATTGGTAAATGTCCAAATTTCAAGGAACCAATCACCAAACCGGGAATGATTTTGTCGCAAATACCTAAACAAATAGTTGCATCGAACATGTTATGAGACAAAGCAATAGCTGTTGAAAGTGCAATCACATCGCGACTGTACAAAGATAATTCCATTCCAGATTGACCTTGCGTTACGCCATCACACATGGCAGGAACTCCACCTGCAACTTGCGCTACGGCACCGTATTTATGAGCATATTGCCTAATTTTTTCAGGATAATGTTCATAAGTTTTGTGCGCGGATAACATGTCGTTGTAAGCTGTAACTATTCCAAAATTTGGAGTTTTCATTTCTGAAAGTTCAGCTTTATCTTTTGGTGCACAACCTGCAAAAGCATGTGCTAAGTTTCCGCAATGTAAGATTTCTCTTGTTAGTCCTTCTGAAAAAGCATGTTGCATTTGTTCTAAATACAAAGCTCTACTTTCCTTACTTCGCTCAATGATGCGATTGGTAACTTCAATTATCGTTTTTTTCATGATTTTGTGCTTGTAAAATATATTTGAACTTGATTTTTGTCCATAAATTGTGCAATCGGATAGTTTCTTTCTTTTGCTTTCTCCAGGACTTTCATCTTAGAATTTCCAACTATCATTAAAAAAATGAGATCTGAACTCAAAATTAAATTTTTCGAAAAGGTAATTCTACTTGTTGGGTGACTTGGCGCAGTGGTTGAGAGCATTCCTTTGAAATCTGTACTTTGTAAATCTTTCTCGGAACTTGAATCACCAGGAAATAGGGACGCTGTGTGACCATCTTCGCCCATTCCTAAAATTGAAACTGAGATTTTTTTTGTTAAAAACACGTCATTCTTTTCAATTGCAATTTTTAAATTAGATTCTTCATTTTCAGTATCATAAACCATTCCAATTAAATTTGCACTTGAAGCGTAATTTTGAATTAGATGTGTTTGTACCAAAGTCTCATTTGAGAATTCTGAATCTTGTGAAACAAAACGTTCGTCAACTAAACCAATAGTTACATTTTTCCAATCAATTTCAATTTGTGATAATTTTTTGAACAAATTGATAGGAGTAGAGCCGCCCGAAACCAAAAGTTGAGCAAATCCATTTTCTTGAATATCTTCGCTTAATAAGTTAGCAATTTTAATAGCTAAGTCATTTTCAAGGATTTCCGTATTATCGTAATTTAGAACTTTCATACCTTAAACTTTTGTAATCCACGAATCGTCTTCATCCATAATTAAATCTCCTGGCCCCCAAGTTCCTGCTTCATATAAAACATTGGCTTGATTGACTAATTTCCAATTGTTTGATACCGTTTCTGTCCATGTCCAAGCCGCTTCCAATTCATCTTGACGCATGAAAAGAGTTTGATTTCCTCGAATAACGTCGATGATCAGACGTTCGTATGCATCTGGGAAACGTTCTTTAAATGAATCCACGTAATCTAATTTTAAGGAAATTGGCTTGTAGCGATATCCACCTGGACCAGGGATTTTTGTCATTTGAACCAATTCGATTCTTTCTTCAGGTTGAAGTCTGATAATTAGCTTATTATTAGACATTTTTTCTTGAGAAGGGAAAATGTTGTGTTTCACTGTTCGAAAGTTGATTACAATTTCAGAATAACGTTTTTTCATACGTTTTCCTGTTCTTAGGTAGAAAGGAACGTTTTTCCATCTCCAATTGTCCACAAATGCTTTGATTGCGACAAAAGTTTCAGTTTTTGAACTGTATTTTTGAATGTCTTCCAAGTAAGAATTTACTTCCTCTCCATTCACATTTCCGCGTGTATATTGACCTTTTACTGTATCAGTTAAAACTGTTTTTTTAGTCATAGGTCGCAATGCGTGCAGGACTTTTAATTTTTCATTTCGAACTTGGTCAGCTTCTAATTTGTGTGGTGGTTCCATAGCAACCAGACAAAGCAATTGCAGCAAGTGATTTTGTACCATGTCTAGCAATGCTCCGCTGTTATCGTAATATCCAGCGCGACTTTCAACCCCTAAACTTTCTGAAACAGTAATTTGCACATTATCAATGTTTTCGCAGTTCCAAGCCTTTTCAAATAAATTATTGGTAAAACGTAAAACCATTAAGTTTTGCACAGTTTCTTTTCCCAAATAATGATCAATACGGTAAATTTGATTTTCCTTAAAAGCCAAACTAATTCTGTCATTGATTTGATTGGAAGATTCCAAACTGTAACCTAAAGGTTTTTCAAGGACAACTTTACTTTTAGAATCAATTAAACCACAAGTTTTTAGCATATTGGCGATGTCACCAAAAGCTGAGGATGGTGTAGAAAAGTAGTACACATTTTGATAGTCTTTTGTTGTGTCGCAAAAAGATTTTAAATCTTGATATGATTCTTCCGTATGATCTGGCGCTGAAATCAAATGCACTTTGGCAATGAAATTTTTGATATCAGCAGTGTGTTTTGTTAAGTCTGAGATTGAACCACAGATGAAGTTCTCTAAATCTTTATGAAATTTCGAATGATCTTGGTCTTTTGCTTTTCTTGTAATAGCAACAACATTAAAAAAGTCATTAAATTGTCCATCTAAGTACCTATGAAACAATGCAGGATATATTTTTCGAAGGGCTAAATCGCCATCTCCACCAAAAACTATCACATTAAAGGATTCGAATTTTTCTATTTGTTTATTTCTTTTATTCATATTTTTATTGAAGTCAAATTTTTGCAAGCACTAAATTTACTAAAAATCCATTGATTAAATGCAAATATATAAAAAAATACATAATGTCATTTTAACACTAAGTTATTTTTTTATTTTTTCTTACAGAAATAGTAACAATTAGTTAAGCAGAAGGTTTTATGATTTATTTCGCACGTTTTTTCTGTTCAATAATGTTCCAATCCAGGTATATCTTACAAAAAATTCGTAGCTAATGAGACAAAATGATATTCCTAGGAAATAGGTAATAAAGAATTTAAAGAAAATTGAGAATGAAAAAGGAAGTAGGCACAATTGAATGAACATGGCAGTAGGAAGAAATGTAATATAAATCCAGTAATTGGCATCTGATAGATACGCTACGATATTATTTTTCCTTCTTTCTTTTTGTTGAGAAAAGTGTGACCAAATTCCAAGTGTTAAAAAATAACTAGCAAAAACATGCAGCACAATAGCGATGAATTTTATTAGTTGATAATTTGGTATTTCTTTTTTTTCAAAAAATAATTGTGGTATAATTGCAAAAATCCCTAAAATAATCCCGATAATTAGAATCTTAGTTTTATTCTTTTGAACCACATTTGTGAATTTTTGTGAGTTAAAAAATAGTATTCCCAAAAAGAAGAATAAAAAATAATAAACAAGTGATGGAATTTCTGGAAGTAATGTAAGTGGATTATCAACAAGCCAGCGCTTCATAAAATAAAAACAAAAAATTGAAATTAGTATTGCACTAAAAATTAAGATCCAAAAAGATAATTTTTTAGTAATTTTTAAAATTTTCGGCAAGTACCGATAAAAAGTTAAACTTATTA
>CAZHLZ010000174.1:0-7741 GCA_964532475.1 uncultured Chitinophaga sp. | reverse complement strand
TTCTCTTGATTCTTATAATGTATTGAACGACATTGAAAGGAAAGTGAATTTAAATCAACTTTTAAATAATTGTCAAGATGATGAATTTAAAATTGGTTATTGGCAAAGATGGGGTCTTATTTATGACAAGCACCGGAATGATGACTCAGCACTTTACTTTTATAATAAAGCATTAAAACTGATCGATATTTCAAAACAATTTGGATATCTGAATAGTGTACTTATGAATATTGGTAATATATACATTAGACTGAACCTATTTCAAAAAGCTTTAGAGTATTATAATCTAGACACCCTTAAGCGATTAAAGGGATTAGATAGTTTTAATACCTCCATATATTTCTATAATCGCGCCGATCTATTTAAGAAAATGGGGAAACTTGACTTGGCTTGGTATAATTATCATAATTCTGTAGTTTTCACTGACACATTGAATGATTTGAATGAAAAGTTTAGTTTGAATTTATTACAATCTGAAATATATAGGTACCAAAACAATTTCAAAAAAGCTTTTCATTCAATTGAGCATTTATATAAGTATAGGTTTAGTGATATTAATGAAGAGTATAGAGTTACTTTTTATTGTACATATGTTTATACCTTAAGTTATTTATCTAAGGATATGAGTATATCCAAAATTGCTGACACTGCCTTAATTAAAGCCAGAAGACTTAAAAACGAAATTGTTTTGACAAAAGCAATGGATGATATGGCTAGTGTTTATTTACAATTGGGAGATACAGTTAAAGCGTTTCTACTTTTTTCAGAATGGAAAAACTTGAATGATTCGTTGCAAAAAAGAAATTTAATTGAAGGTGTAAAATTGGCTGAGTTTGAAATACAAGAGGAGTTGATTTCAAAAGAATTAAAAATTCAGAAGGAAAGAGTACAATTGCAAAACTCAAAACTATATATATCCTTGCTTGGAATTTTTCTGTTAATAGTATTCTCATTCATTGGATTTTTGTACTATCGTCAAAGACAAAGGTTGAACAAACAGACCATGTTGATAAAGGAGAATGAAATGAAACGAATTTTGAAAGAACAGGATCTTAATTTTTTAAATGCCCAACTTACCGGTCAGATCAATGAAAGGAAACGAATAGCCACCGAATTACATAATAGTTTGGGTAATAGACTGGCATCAATCAAGTTAGGATTTGAAAGCTTGGGCAATGAAAATGCAAGTTCGCAAGTTAGGCATGATAAAATCTTTGGATTGAGTGTACAAATAGACGAAGCTTGTTCTAAATTGCGCTTAATTTCTCATATACAATACGATCAGGCTTGGTTGCATGAATTACAACAACGATTAAAAACTATAAGTCAAACTCACGGTATTAAAACCACTTTGATCGACAATGAGATTAATCTTTCTAATGATCTGCAACTTGAAATGGACTTATTTACAATATCAGAGGGACTAATCAGTAACTCCATAAAGCATTCAGGAGCGAGTGAGATCACCATTCAACTTAATAAGATAGACAATATTCTTTCTTATTCTTATGAAGACAATGGGGCAGGATTTGACTCTGAAATTTTGCAAGATTCAGATGGGTTAGGTTATCGCATTTTAAAGGAAAGAGTGACTTTTCATAATGGGACTTGGAATCTTGATACTTCTCCGGGGAAAGGCATGATTATTTTTATTGAATTACCTTTGAAATAATGAGCATAAGTTTAATGATAGCTGACGACCATCCCTTGTTTGCAGAATCTCTTGCAGAGAATCTTACTAGTAAAGGAGATTTCAAAGTCCTTAAAATTGTGAAAAATGGTGAAGAATTACTTGAACATTTGAACTTTGAAGTACCAGATGTTATTTTGTTGGATTACAACATGCCAAAAATGGATGGTCAAGAGACTTCAACTAAGATTCTAGAGAAATTTCCGGATGCAAGAATCTTAATTATTACTATGCATAGTGCATCCAACATTCTGATTCCATTGATTAAATCCAAAATCAATGGAATTGTACTAAAAAATACTTCTACAACTGAGGTTATTTCTGCAATAAATCATCTTATGGTTGAGAAAACATATTTTAGCCAGGAAATTATCACTAATCTCACCAAAGGACTATCTAGCGTTATTCAAATAACAAAGCGAGAAAAGGAAATCTTACTTTTGCTGAAAGAAGGTATGAGTACAAAAGACATAGCAGATAAGTTGTTTTTAAGTCCACATACCATTGAAAGTCATAGAAAGAATCTGCTAGCTAAAACAGAAACTAAAAACACACAAGGAATGTTAAGGGTAATAGAAGAAAATGGGCTTTTATAGATTGGTTTGGAGTGAAATTCATCCTTGACAAAATAGACAAATTGCCTCGGGAGGATTCAAAAAAACACTTTAAAACCCCTAACTTAAGGAATATTCAACAATTCACGAAGAACCCTGTAAAATCTCAATATTTCTCGTGAAATTCCGAGAATTCACAAGATTTCCCGATAGTTTTCGAGAAAACCCGGAAGCTTTTCTTGCTTTAGTATTGGTATCAAATAATTGATGCTAGCTGAGGCACATTTCAAGGCTCACAAATTCCATGTTTATATGCATAATTTACAATTTCTACAACATTCGTTACATTCATCTTTTTAATGATATGGTTACGATGGTTGTTGAAAGTAGATTCGGCAATGAATAGCATGTCGCTTATCTCTTTCCCAGTGTTACCCTTGCATAAATGTCTAATTATCTCAATCTCTCTGTCAGAGAATAAAGTATGAATATGATTTTTTGTATTGGAAACAGAATTTTTATAATATAATGCCCATTTAGATTCAATTTCAGGTGTGAAATATGTCTTGCCCGTAAATATGGTTTTCAATGCATATTCAGTTTCATTACATGCCATACTTTTATGAAGATATCCTTTTATTCCGATGTTCATTAATTCGATTATACAGTACAATGCTTTATAAGAAGTAACGACGATGCATTTTATTCCTGGATTTATAAATTTTAGTTTTTTAATTAAGTCAACACCATTTTGATCATGCAATGCTAACTCTAAAAATACGTAATCATGACGAATGCTTTTGTATAATTTAAGAGCATCCTTAGCATTGCAGGTTTCATTGATACTGCAATCCGGTTTGATGGATTTGACAAAATTGATGATTCCGAATCTGTATAACGGTTGATCATCTACGATAAGTATTTTCATTATAGTGGATTCATATTTAGTTTGTTGCAAATATATAAAATGAATTGAATTTCCAAAATTAATTCGATTAATTTTCCGTCGTTACTTGGATTGAGTTTTGTTTGGCAGTAGTTTTCTACTATATTAAATAGTAGTATTCTACTATTTAATTTAATTTCACGATAATTTGTTTGTAAATTAATATCAGACCGTTATGTTTGCTGGAGAATTTTATTAAAACTAGAATTTAAGCTATGAATCAACAATATGAATAGAATAAATGTTTATGCACTCTTCGTCCTGCTATTAATGCAGAAATCTTCAGCATTCACTCAAAATCTTACTTATTCTTTATTACCTTCTAATCCATATAAGATGGAAGTAGTAGATGTATTTAACATGAATATTTTAAATCCTTCAAGTCAAACTGTAAGTATTTTTCTTATTGGTAAGATTGAAATGTTAAATTTTGGGTTAGTAGTCGAAGTTAAATCAAAAAATATCCTTGTTGCTCCGGGCAATAACAGAATAACAGGCACCGAGCTTGATATTGAATCATTAAACTATTTGGATCATCAAATTCAACAGTTTGAAAATCAGACTGGGAGTTTACCACCAGCGAATTATAAGATGTGCATTAGTCCAGGTTGTTCAAATAGTAATTGTGATGGCAACGGTGTAAGTTTTGTGTATCTTGAATCTCCACTTTGTAAGGAAATTAATATTCTGTTGCCTTCACCATTGTTACTCAATTTTCCGAAAGACGGAGCTGAAATTGAAGTGGTAAAACCACAATTGACATGGATACCACCTATGCCATTAGCCAGTCAGCAGACACTTACTTATAAGCTTCGATTAGTTGAAAAAATAGAGAATCAGTCACCTATTGATGCTATAATGAGAAACAGACCTTTGATTGAACAAAGTGGAATCGAAGAAATATTATTGAATTATCCTCCTGATATTGAAGAACTAGATACAAGTAAACAATACGCATGGCAAGTTGAAGCATATTCAGGTAATTTGAAAATTGCAACGAGTGAAGCATGGTATTTCAAATTTAAGAAGAAGGAAAATAAAGTATTGTCAAAAAAATATTATTATCCAAAAGGTGAAATTGGTCTTGAATCATACGCTCATGAAAAGAAAGATACACTGATACTTGTGATTGGAGAGACTTATTATTCAAATAATAAGAAATGGGAAATTCAAGTTATTGAAGAAAGTGGGAAATTCAGAAAGGTTAATATCAAGATTCAAGAAGTAATTAAACAAGGCAGGATAAACTTGTTGATTTTGCCTGAGGAATTAAAAAAGTTGAGGTCTGGAATCCCTCTACTTTTTGAGATAAAAGGGAATGATAATCAACTAGTAAAAATTAGAATTATTCTTAACTAAGAAATTATGAAAGTAGCATTATATTTTGTTACTCTCATGATATTTTTAGGTGCTTGTAACAGCAAACTGTCTAAGGATGCTTTTTTAGAATGGTATCAAAGCATTCCTCCAGTTGTGAAATCAACAGAAAATCACGTAGTTACAATTAGATATTTTCCTGCAGAAATATTAATGATGGATAAAGCCGGAATATCTGAATATGAATTAAATCAAGAATCAAAAAAATTCTGGGTTACAATAGATATTGAGAAGAGGAGATATTTTCCTTTTTCAAATTCACATTCTGAGATCAAATCAAGCCCAAATGTTATTAAGATTACCTTAAATGATAAGAATCCTTCATTTAAGGTCAATGAATATTCAACTGGGAATGGAATTGAAGGGAGATGGATTTATGCCTGGGATCAGGATGAAAAATCAAAAAACGGAAAGCTTATAATTAAATTAAATGAAGAAAGCCTTTCGGTTTCTTTAGATCAACTTATACCTCCGAATCGACCCACACTAAAACTATGAAACAATTATGATAACACTGAGAACAATACGAGAAAACAGATTTTCGAAAAGTTTGGCTTTGCTATTGGCATTGCTCATGTTTGATCCTTCTAAAATGTTGGCAATTACTTCCGGTCCGACGCAACCTGAATTTCAAAAATTTGGTACAGTTGGAAATTCAGGACTTGTTGACCCTTTTACAGGAAATGTAAATTATAATATTCCAATTGCTGAAATAGGTGGATATCCTATCTCTTTATCCTATTCCGGGGATATTTCGCCGGAAGCAGATGCAGGATGGGTTGGATTAGGTTGGAATCTTCAGGCCGGAGCAATTACCAGAGCGTTGAGGGGAGTACCGGATGATTTTAACGGAGATGAGATAACGTCTGAAATTTATGAAAAGCCTCATGAAACATATAGCTTAAATTTTAATCCTCATCTTTCTGATAAATCCGCCAAAAGCAGTTCCGAAAGAAAAGAAATTTTTGGCATGAAGTTAAGGGCCGGTATAAATGCAGATTTTACCCTAACATACGATAACTATAGTGGGGTAGGTGTTGGGTACAATTTACAACCCTATATACAAAAGATAACAGACCATGATAGTTCACAAGGTTATTATAATAAGAACAGGGCAAGATTTGATTCAATTTCCAAGTATCATAGGATCTTAAAAGTTGATACAAGTAAAAAAATTCTTTATTGGGATCATGATTCAATCGGAAAAGTGAAAACAACTCAATTAATGAGAGATTTAATGTTACAGGACGATTCATCCTCAACGAATGCAACCATTGGATTATCTTTAAATTACAATTCTAAAAGTGGACTGAAAGTTCAGCCTATTGGTCAGGTTTATCATTTGGGGAAGAAGCCTCTGGTAAATTGCTTGAATACTGACATTGTTTATGGGGCAAGGGATGGCCTTGTTTCAAGTGGATTTTCGTTAGGGTTGAGTAAGACTAATAATACAATTAGAAATTATACTTATTGTGATCCATTTTTGATAAGGCAGACAGTATTTTCTTATGATATTAATCGAGTAAATACTTCACTAATGGGAATTTTTTCATTTGCCAATAGAAAAATGACCACTAATAACAGGAAAGTAACGGTCATGATAAATTACAATAGAAGCAATTATGCCAGAAATGGGGAGATTGTACCAAAAAAAGCATTCGGATTTCTTTACCTTAATGACAACCCTGAAAAAAATAGTTTAAATGATTATTCAGAAAATACCCAGGTCATTGATGAGAGAAAAAAGAATTCATCTGCAATGAGTCTTTCCTCTTTTCATCAGGATTATTTTAATATATCTGCAAATGGTGTCGGAGGATCTTTAAAAGTTAATTTGAATAGTTTGCCTGTTATTGGGCCGACAACTGTTTCAGTTGAACCATCATTCTCCGGCAAGTTGAAAGTCGAATTAGCTAAGGGTGCAACTGTTGGATTTGAACTGGGAGTCGACATTGGATTGGCATTAGTTACAGAAAAACAGGAGAAATGGAAGTCAGGGAAATCTAATAGTATATTAAATCATTTGGAATTAAAGGAGTCAGCACTTAATGACAGATTTTTAAAGTATACCCTTAGAAATGAATTTGAATTTATTGAACAACAATCTACATTTAATTCAAAACAATTAGGTTCAAACTTAATGTCTGTTCCTATTTCCATGGGATTGGGTAAATTGCTTCCAGCTCAAGCAAGAAATAACTTTACTGCCTCTAAGTCTTCAAATACATTTGTAAATATAAACAGTAATGTTTCAAAATATAGTCGTGATGCTGGTCAACAAGTTGTAATGAAACTGACTGCGGCTGAAGCTGTCAATTATGGAGTAATAAAGAAAATTGAGAATTTCAGTTGGGAACCGGATGGTAAACCTACTTTTCAAATGTCTATAGATGGAAAGCACTCAATGGTAAAATCGGAAATTAGCAGGAATGATGACTTTAGGAAAAATCATCATTTGTCAGAGTTCAATGTATTACAACCAGACGGTACCAGATATGTCTTTGGAATTCCTGCTTATAGTATTAGAGAAGATGATTATAGTTTTAACATTAGCTCAAACCATACTAAAAACTATTTAAATAGGACTTCTACCTTTACGTCTTCAGACTATCAAAAAGACAATGATAATGGGATATCTGAATTTTATTCTAAAAGGACAATGCCGGCATATGCCCATGCTTTTCTGTTATCTGCATATTTATCTCCGGATTATGTTGACATAAATGATGATGGACCAACACCCGATGATTTAGGAGGATATGTTAAATTTAACTACGGAAAGCCAAATAGTGGAAGCTATAATTGGAAATCTCCATATCAAGCAAGCATTGCAGACTTTAATGTTGGAATAAGGGCGGATGCAGATGATGATATGGGTTCATTTTCATATGGAGAAAAAGAATTATGGTATATGCATAGTATTGAAACCAAGGACAGAATTTTGTTTTTTGAAATAAAAAAGAGATTCGATGGCAGAGGTGTTAATTCAACTAATGGGGGCTTAAATACCAGTACCTCTCAATACTATTTAAGCAGGATTGTAGAGTATTCGAGACAGGATTTTGAATCAAATGGATATTTATCCGCTAAACCAATCAAAATTGTGGAATTTGGTTACTCCTATGATCTATGTCAGAATGTTCCAAATTGGCATGTACCATCAGGATCAACAGC
>CAZHLZ010000173.1:0-7800 GCA_964532475.1 uncultured Chitinophaga sp. | reverse complement strand
TAATGGCTACATTTTGTTTAGAATTGACCAAGTCCCATGGTCTAATCCCCATTCAAAATCTAGATGTAGCAAGTCTTTAGGGAATAATTTTTGTGTTTCTATTGCTAATTCTGGTAAACCTTTTGCAGGGTATTGTGTTGCAAATAATTCCTCCGGAAATCCTCCGAAATCATGAATTGTGCTTGGGTTCTCTACTGCTGTTATGTGTGTTCCTTTCGTTAACCAGTGAGCTGAAATACAAATTATTGCCTTTGGCTTTTCTATGTCACCAGCTATTTTCTTCCAGTTTTCTGTATATATATTATTCTCAATGGCATTCATAGGGGAACCGTGTCCAACAAATAGCACTGGCGTTTGAGTAGATGATTCTTTTTCATCCAAAAGCCAATTTAAGGAACTTAGTCCAAGAATTGCAGAACTTCCCATAAGTGTGGTTTTTAAAAATTTATTTCGATTCATTTCACAAAGGTAAGAAAAAATAAATACCGAGGTAGATAAATTTTTCATTTATAAAAAAATCCACACCAACTCAATGATGTGGATTTCAATAATTAATTTAGATTTCTATTTAGAAATCATGATTTTTTTAGAGATTGAGTTGTTGTTTACAAAGAAATTTACCACATAAACACCATCTTTTAAATCTTTATTCAAGAAAATTTGTTCTTCATTTGAACCAATTTTAACATTGTCAAATCGTTTTGTGAAAACTGATTTCCCAGACATATCAATTATGTTTACAAAGGCTGAACCTGCTTGTAAAGTTGAATAAGTCAATAAAAGAGAAGAATTGTCTTTAACAAATCCAACGGCAAGTTCTAAATCTTTTTTATTTTCTTTTAAAGAAGCAGAAGATTGTGCTGCTGAAAAAGTATGTTGTGAAGTTCTAATTACATCACCACCAGAGCCACCATTTGCGTTAGTTATATTTGCAGCATAATAAAACGTTACATCTCCAACATCCGTTGCTGGCGCGGTCCATGTAAAAGCCCACCCGCTAGCCGCTGTATTGGATAAAGAAGTGTGTGTAATATAATCTTGGTTGTTACCACTTACAACGTTGGATGAACCTATAATACTTGCTGATGTTCCTGCTTTTGCATTTGAGCTTGCAATTCGAGGGGAAACTTGAAATCCTCTTTTTGTTGCCGCGGCAGTGGATAATGCAACTTGGTATGTTTCGCCAGGTACGTATTCAGTTACTGGTTGGAAGTTAGAATTCATCAAAAACAATTCGTTTATTCCGTCTCCACTTTGAACAGATCCAGAGTGACAATCCGTACAATTAGATTCACCAGGCGCTCCACTTTTTCCGATTGGCGCACCTGAACCATTTTTTAAATGTGAATTATTTTTAGAAAATTTTGATATTTTATCCGAATTTGAAACTTTTGTAAATGCTAAACCACCAATTGTGGAAGCAGTTAATAATAAGAAAAAGTAATTTTTTTTCATAAGTTGTTTTTGTATTTAATTGTGTTATTTAGTTATTTTGTTTTCCCTGATTGATCCAACATTGAAATTGTTTGATTAAACTGTCATTTAATGCAGGACCTCCTTGAGGCATCAATTGAGTCTCTCCTTTTATTGATTTCAGAATATCATTTGCTTTAGCTGAAATTGTTGCATGGCTGTTTAAAGTAGGACTTGTTCCATTATCATGACAACTTGCACATTTACTTGCTATCATTGGAGCAATCTGAGTACTAAACTTTATTGTATCAGGACAATCTGAAGAAATTACAGCCGTTGGTGCTTTGTCCTTTGTACAAGAAATCAAATTTAATGAAACAAGAGCCAAAACTAGTGTGAGGTATTTAATCATAATTTTATTTAATAAATAATGGTTTAAATGTAAACCAAGATAATGCTGGAATAAAAGAAACGGGTGCAAGAATGAAATAGTAAAAATCTTTGAACATTTCTGCATTTTCATTCTTAAAACTTAATGTGCTATCTACTTTCAACATAAAATATAAGGCCGCAGCAATTGTTGCACCACTAAAAATAAATCCAAAAATAAAAGATGCCACATTTTCTTTTTTAAGCAACTTGCTTATTGCAAAGTAAACAAAACACGCCGACATTGCAGCAATCATATTAAATGATAGCAGATAGGTGAATGATGCCTTTTCTGTAAAATCAGCTTCAAGAGGTGAATACTTGAAAACCAGAATATAAGCTAAGCTAATGACAGTACTAAAAATTCCTGCAATTAGCGCTAAGATGAATATTTTTTTAAACATATCTTATTTTTTCGTTGTTGGAATTGAATATACAACCTCCATTACATCTGGAACAGCATCACTTTTCTTACCAACTTTAAAATCCATTCTATTAATTTTGAACTTTCCTGTAAAAGTTAAGTTAGAACCACTTTTATCAACAGACATTGGGATTGTTAATGATTTGCTCACACCTTTCATTTTGAAATTTCCTGTGATTTTATATGAATCGCCAGATTTTTCAATTTTTGTGGACGAAAAAGTTACATTTGGATATTTAGATGCATGAAACCACTCCTCTGTTTGAGCTTTCTTTTGCATCATTCCGTTTCCGGTGTTGATTGAGCTAACTGCAATTGTTAAATCAAATTTAGAACCTTCCAAATCACCTTCGTCAAATTTAATTGTTCCTTTCATTTCCTTAAAGCTGCCACTTGGGTCTTTACTTTTGAAGGCAATGCTGTGTGAATCTGAAATTTTGTACTCAACTGAAGATACTGTAAATGCAAGCGATGAAATCAAAATCGCACATGCAAAAATTGGGTAAATAACTTTTTTCATGTTGTTTTTTGTTTTGTTAATTAATAATTGTTTTTTTATCCTTTTTCAAATTTTCTACCGATGCAAAATCCTAAACGAAATTGACCTTTAGACCACTTTTCAAAAGTGTTGGGTATAAATTGTGTTTCCCCAAAACCTTTAGCATTCGTTAGATTAATAGTGAAATTGTGTCCAAATGTTATCCATTCAAATGCTATGCCAAAACTATTGGTATTTGTTGTTCTAATGTCTGAACTACTTAAAACATGATAATATTCTAGTAAAATGGCCATTTTAGAATTAATTCCAATTCTACTTGCACCACCTAAAGAAAATAAAGTATTTGCATCATCTGACCTCACAAAATTGCGATGTACCATTGTTGGAATAAGACTTAAAGACAAATGCTCTCCAAATTTTTTAGCAATGTTCAATTGTGCCACATAGGCAAATCGATGTTGCCATTTCGGAAAAGATTCAACTAAAGTAATGTCTGAACCTTGTTTTTGATAAGTGAAGCTACTTGTCCCCAAAGCCGTCATGCTGATTGGCATAGTACCCTTTCTTTGAGATAGTAATTTGTATTTTACAAATCCATCAAGTAGTGACTTATAAGGACTTCCAGTTCCTTTGCTTCTTCCAAATCCTAACATAAGTTTATCAGTTAAACCGTATTCAAAAGCGATTCGAATATCTGATGAATTGTCGAAGCCAAAAAGATTTTGAACTCCACCATCGGTTCCACCTATATCACCAAATCGATGTTCCACTCTAAATTCCAAAACTCCTTTTCTTAAAGTTTCAATCGAATGACCATTGATTACGCGCGTACCTTCAAATGTATTTTTTATTAGATTTGTATCTTCAATTTCCTCTATATATTCACTTTCTGCGTTTTCTTGTGAACTTGCATATATAACGGACGAAAATGCAATAATTGCTGTTAAAAAGTAATTTCTCATAGGAACAAATGTAATAAAAAAATGATACAAATCACAAAAAAATAAAATATAACTCAATTTTAAAAACTGTGATTGCTTATAAATTCCAATTATAGATAAAAATTCGCCGTTTTTAGAAAAAATATGTACTTTTACCTTGAAAATCGATTTTATGTTTGGATTAAATCAAAAAGAAATCCTTGAAAAGATGAAGCAATCTTTAGAGGAAAGTAAGCAAAAATTGGCATTAATAAAAGTTACAGGTGAAGCTGCTGGAGGACTTGTTCGCATCGAACTTGACGGGAATAGGAAATTGACGAAACTTGAAATAAATGCGGATTTGAAAATGATTGAAAAGGAGGATTTGGAAGACTTTATTGCCGTGGCGCTCGAAAAAGCATTAACACAAGCAAGTGCAATCAATGAATCTGAAGTATCAAATTCTGCGCGGCAATTTATCCCAGGATTTTAAAGTTTATTTTGATAATGACAAAAAATCAACTTCGAGAAAAGTACCTCAATTTAAGAAGAGAATTGGCTCCTGGGCAAGTGCAAAATTTGTCTGAGGAAATCTGTGAATTGATTTTCAAGAATTTTAATTTTGAAGATAAATTTGTTAGTCTTTTTTTACCTATTGAAAGAAAAAACGAAATAAACACGTATTTGATTTGGGAGAAAGGAATTGGTTTCGGGGCAAAAATTGCTGTTCCAAAATCAAATCATGAAAATCATGAAATGAAACACATTTTATTCGAAACAGAAGACCAACTTGAATTGAGTGCTTGGGGAATTCCTGAACCCAAAAAAGGGAAAATAATCGCTGCTGATCGTTTCGACTATGTTTTTGTACCTTTATTAGCTGCAGATAAAAAGGGAAATCGAGTTGGTTATGGAAAAGGTTTTTACGATCGTTTTTTGAAAAAATGCTCTCCTTCCTGTAAGTTTATCGGCTTGCATCATTTTGATTTGGAGGAAGAAATTTCTGATATACTTCCAACAGATGTTAAATTAGATGCTTGTATCACTCCTAAAGGTATCGTTTGGTTTGAATAATTCGAAAAAAAATCAGGGCAAATTTCACCTTTTAGCAATTTTTGCTATTCCATTTAGTTTGGTGGCTATTTTCTTAATTCAAAATATCTTTTTGACCATTCTCATTCTTGCTTTAATTGCTTTTGCAATCTACTTTTTGTTTATTAAAAAATAACTTTTTATTGTGAAAAATACTGCTTTTAATGTTCTATATTCAATAGTATTCCTCTTAATTCTGAGTTCTTGTAAACCAATTACTCCAATTGCTCCTACAGTAGTAGTTGGTACCTATTCTCCTCCAATTCAGCAAGTTTCTAGTTTTACGATTCCTGTTGAAATGGAAATGAAATCCTATTTTAAGGCTGCTGATGATGCGGTTCCATTTGAATTTAAGGGAAAAGAAAGTCAATGTGAAGATGTAAGTTATGACTATAAATTCAACCGAAGTCCAATTAAGATTGAAGGGAAAGAGGGGAAATCCTCAGGTTTGGAAATTGGAATAGAAATTGAAGGTAAATATGCCTTAAACCTGAATTATTGTGCAAAATGTACAGATTTGTTTTCCAAAGAAGGTTCATGTGTAACCCCTAGAATTTATGCAAGTTGTGGCGTAGACGAGCCAATGAGAAGAATCAAAGTTGATTACAATACGAAAATTGATTTAAAACCTGATTTTTCTCTGGATTCAAAAACTAATTTAGGGGATGTTATTCCGAAAGACAAGTGCCAAATAACCGTTTTCAATTATGACGCAACGGGGAAATTAGTGCAAGAAGTAAAAGGAGCTTTGGGGGATTTAAGCAAGGTGATTGACAAAGAAATTGAGTCTTTGGAAATAAAAAAAGAGGTAGAATCCATCTGGAAAACCATTAATGTTCCTAATAAAATAGAAGATTATGGATTTTTGTACATGAATCCAGAAAAGATTGGTGTTGAAAACTTGAGTATGAAAGGTACTAAATTAAAATTTAAAGTATTAATTGAAGCCTTTCCAAAAGTCACCTTAAACGAGGTGAAATACCAAGAAAAACCCTTGCCAAATCTTTCAAAAGTTAAAGAAACAGAAGGGTTTAACTTAAACTTGGATTTAATAGCTAATTATGACTCGCTTTCATCGATCATTAATCGAGAGCTTTCTGGAAAAACGATTGATATTAAAAACAATAAAATTATTCTTGTAAAAGCTAAAATTTACGGTGCTGCCAATCAACAATTGAGTATTGAAGTTGATTTTTCTGGTTCAAAGTCTGGGAAATTATTTTTTCTTGGAACCCCAAATTTTAATGATTCTTTGCAAGAGATTTCCTTTCCAGATTTAAGTTTTGAATTACAGACAAAAAATGCTCTGTTGAAAAGTGCAAAATGGATGTTCAATGATAAGATTACAAAAAAAATAAGAGAATTAACTCGATTTAATATGTCTGGAATATTGGAAGAATCTCGAAAAAAAATTGAATTAGAATTGAACAAACAAATTGACGCAAACATCTATTTATCAGGCAAAATGAATCAAGTGAAGGTGAAAACAATCTTTCCAGATAAGGAAAATTTGATAATTCAAACAAACCTTTTAGGGAATTTAAACGTTAATATAAAATAATTGGCTTAGTTTTTGCTTTCCAAGAATGATAGCAAAAAGCGAGAAAAAAAAATGATTTTAATCTTACTTTTCAAAAATATAACTAAATTTGTCCCATAAATAATATGATTCGTAGTCTCTTTTTAATTGTTTGCATTTTTTTAGCACAACTGGTTTACAGTCAAGGTGAAAAGAAATCTTCCGACAATATTTCTGATTGTGATGGAGCTACAAACATCTTAAATCCAGGAACATATAATCTTCAATATACTGGTAAAGGTGGTTTAAATGAGGATATTTACAAGTACCCTTCATTAGCTTCAAGTCCTGAAACAAACTCATTGTGGTGTTCTTTTGTTGCTCCATTTAATGGACGCTTTTCCTTGAATGCAAAAACAGCTAAAGGTTTATCAAAAATGATAATTTTCTCCAATGAAACAAATGATATTTGTGGAGATATATTTAAAGGGATTGCAGAAATTAAGCGTATGATTTTAACTCCAACCTCTAATGAAATTGGTTTAAATCTAGCAGTAAGTGGCAATTTCTATTATCCAATGGACTTGGTGAAAGGCGAAAGCATAATGATTTTGTTTTTATATGAAAATACTGAAAAAGTAAAACTTGATTTAACAGTAAAATTTGAGCCTAAAGTTGATGATCCAGAACTTGAATCTTCGAAAAGTAAAATTGTAGATCAGCGAGATGATGAATTTTCTCCAGCATTCAACATAATGGTGCGTGATGTGGAAACAGGTGAACCAGTGATTGCGGACGTTGTTTTGACGGGACTTAAATCAATTTCAGCTTTTTATACAGGTTCAGATTTCTTTTTTAATATTTCAAAATCTGGAAAAATTGGTGTGCGTGTAGATGCACAAGGGTATTTTTTTACTGATAGAGAAGAACCTGTGAGAGCGGATGCTGAACATGAATTGGTAATTTGGTTGGAACCAATAGGTGAAGGAAAAAGTGTTCAATTAGATGATATTGAGTTTATGCCAGGTACAAGTGATTTTTTACCAAGTTCTGAGACAAAACTCCGACGTTTGAAAGATTTTATGGCACTTAATTCAGGAGTTAAGGTAGAAATTCAAGGTCACGTGCACGAAAAAGGTGAGAATAGTCATGCAGGACAAAAAATCTCTGAAGCGCGTGCGAAAAAAGTGCTGAATTATCTTTCTGAAAATGGAATAAGTAAAGACCGAATGGTTGCTAAAGGTTACGGGAACACCATGCCAATTTACAAGGATCCAAAATTTGCTTATGAGGAACAAGCGAATAGGAGGGTGGAAATCAAGATTTTATAGATTCATTGTCTAAATCTTTTTTTTTGAAAAACTTACCTTTATCGAGTATTGTTTTTCTGCTTTTTTCAATTAAGTCACTCTCAAGAGAACTTTATTATTTGTATTCGATTGTTCTAAGTAGGGTTTGCTGAAAAAGTCATAAATGATTCAGATTTGAAGTGTTTTCTTGGAAG
>CAZHLZ010000172.1:0-7807 GCA_964532475.1 uncultured Chitinophaga sp. | reverse complement strand
CCTCCCGAGTAGGATTTAGTCGAACGATGCAAATTCAAAAATATTAATTCATTAATCTCTTCGTCGTAGGTAAAATTGAGTACTTGATCAGCTTCTAATGAACTTGAAGAATAATCTTGTCCATTAATAATTTGTTTTGTAATTTTAAATGTGGCATTTTGTCCATACGTAAGTCCATATGTAAAAATTACAGCGAGAAATAGTGTTATTCTTTTCATTGTTTTGTTTTTTTAATTTTTTTTTGATTCATTTTTTATTTGCCAAGATGAGAATTACAATAAAGATAAAACTCATTCCAATGATTATTAGATGATGTTTTTTAAAAAATAAAAACTCGTTTTTGATATTGGCAAGCCCAGCATTTGTTGCGCCTAAAATATCCGTTAAGGATTCTTTTACTATTCGAGCAGCTTTCATTTTGGCATTTGCCATCCATTTCTCAAGAATTTCATCCTCTACTTTATAATCGTTCACAACATGAGTCGAAATGGGATTTGATTTCATTTTCTTGAAGAACTTCTGATATTCGATGTCATATTTTGTTCTTGCTTCTGCATCTTTTAAAATGATATACGCTTCATTGATAAGTTTCATTTTTTCAAGTGCACCTGCTGATCTATTAACATCTGGATGCCAAATGGAAGCCTGATTTCTGTAAGCTCTTTTAATGCTAGCAGCATCTGAACTGGCAGAGATATTTAATATTTCGTAATAATCAAAAAACATTATTTATCGATATTAAAATCATCATTCCCTTTCTTTTTCCAACGCCAAACACCAATAATAAATGCTAATAACAGCATTGAAAACAATGGATTTGCACTACTTGGTTGCCCTGGTTTGAAGGTTAGACCATTAAGAAGTACCACTACAACTAGACCAACTAAGGTCAACATGATTTTGATTGCTTTTTCACTCATTTTTTTTGTTTTTTAAGTTATTAATAAATTGTTTTTTCAGTAATAGAAAATGCCTTATATATTAATTCATTGGTTAAAAAGCCAAAATCTTTTTTTTTAATTCTAATTTCAACTTTCGATTCACTATGCACAATCACAAGGGCTTTTTTTATTGGTTCAATATCTACATCCATGCTTGAAGCATTTTTATGCGTTAAAAAAATGATAAATTCTTTTTCCGTTTCGATGATTTTAATATCCAATTTTGAGCTTTTCATATTTCTAATTCTACTATTAATATCAAAACTTAAAAAAGGTAACCATGATTTTTGAAATTCATTAATTTTAAGTAATATTGTGGGATATTAATAAGCCGCTTTGTCAAAAGAAAATAAAAACGTATTGTCTGATTTGGAATTAATAGATTTGGTCAAAGAATCTAGTTCAAAAATAGATTTGATCTATACGAAGCATAAAAGTTATTGCCTCAGTTTTATGAGGAAAATGATTAATGATGATGCCATAATTCAGGACATTTACCACGATGCAATTATTGTATTGTATGAAAAAATTATTGCAGGAAATTTTGTTTTGACTTCCTCAATTCAATCTTACTTAAATTCAATTTGCAGAAATCAGATATTAAATCGATACAAAAAAATAAAAATTCATGTTGTTCACAATGAAGAATATGACGAAAGTGTTAAAGATTGGCTGGATGACGACATTGAGCAAATTAACGAAAACAAACTTAATGCAACAATAAATGCGCTCGAAAAAATAAAGACTTTAGGTGGAAAATGTTATGAAATTTTAAAGCGTTATTACTACGAAAATCATTCGATGGAAAAAATTGCTATCGATTTAGACTATACTAATGCAGCAAATGTTAAAAATCAAAAAGCACGTTGTCAGAAAAAATTGAATGAAGAGGCACTTTTATTTTTTAATGAACTAAATGATTAGCCAAGAAGAATACATATTCTTAGATTCTTTTTTTGAAAGAAATCAACTAAATTCTGAATATTCTGTTTTTAGAAGTGAAAATAGTGCTTCATTCGAAGAATTCATAAATTCATTTATTGAATCTTATTATTTTAACAAACAAATTGATTTCCCTGTCTTCTTTCAAAAAGTATTAAAAGAAAATGAAAAAGAATTTCTTGATTTTTTAATTGACAACTTCCAAATAGGTTTAAAGTCCGATATTTACAATAAGTTAATTGAAAACAATTATCCTTTACTTGTTGAATGCATCCAAGAAAGAAAAATACTTTTTGAAGCGCTAAAAAGACAAGAAAGGGAAAATTTAAGAACTCGTTTTAATCAAATCGATGAAAATGAAGCGAATTTTCTGCATGAAAATGATATAAAAATTGCTCTATCAAAAATTGAACGTCAAAATCTAAAAAGTCATTTTGAAGAAATAGATCAAATTGAATTAGAAAACAGAGCTGCTACAAAAAATAATTCAATTTACTTGAGATTAGTAAAATATGCTGCGATACTTATCTTAATGGTTTTACCAGCTTATTTAACTATCAACTTATTCGACGATAATAAACCTAAAATATCAAAGAAACCGCATCAAAGTAAACCAAAAAATGAATTAATAGATAGTTTAATCCTCGATTCAATTCCTTCATTTGAATTGAAAGAAGAAACATACTTTGCAGACTTAAAAGTCATAAAAGAACAAAGTTTCGGATTCGTCCAAAAAGAGGAAACAATAAGACTTAAAATCAATTGCTTAAATGAACGATATGTAATAATGAAAATTGAAGATTTACAAGTGACTTTAAATGATTTACAAAACAAATATGATGCATCGATTTCAGGGAAAGTTGGAAGAGAACCAATAAATGCAGATTATCAATCAAAAATCAAGGAATTGCAAGTGAAAATTGATCAGGCTGAAATCGAATTAAAAAAATACAACAATTCATATTTGTTTGATGTAGAAAACAAAAATTGCAAATTATTTTTAAACCAAAATTTCATTTCAAAAGATATCAATAAATTTGAGATTTTAAAATTGGAAAATGGCAGTGCTAGTTCTGAATATTATCTTAAAGTTAAAACCAGTTATTTTTCTTTGACCCCATCAAAGCAATTGAAACAATTAAGTTATTTTTCGGATGAAGAAATAATTACCAAACTAGAAGAGATAGAATGATAATTCTATTCTTTAATTAATTTGGTCTATTCCTCAATAAATCTCCTACAATAACCACAGGTTCTTCATTTTCATGAATAAGTCTTTGAAAGGATTCATAAATATCTTTTGCAACATTAAAATGACCAAGTAACTGATAATGAATTTCGTTTGGATTTAAAAAATGGAGAGATAATTCTTTTTTGACTCTATAATCTATGCTTTGATCTGAAATATTAATGTTTAAATGTCCATGTGTCAATAAAGAATTAAAATGAGCAACCAAATGAAAAAATTCTTGAGAAATTTCGTGGGTATTTTCATTAATAATTCTTACAACACAAATAAAACCACCATCTTGTACATAATATAAAAACAGTGCCCTGTAGTTTTCTGACAAATCGAATAAACATTCCATAACCATTTCTTTTTCAAGGGTTTTTGACTGCCAATTTGATTCATCACGTAATTTTTTCAAATCATTCCAACAAACTTCTTCTTTTTTGTTGTTTTTAAAAGTTAATCGATAGATTTTTCTGCAATAGTTTTTTAGTTTATTTTTCATAGTTTATGATTTTAAAAAGGCTAAATTAAAATTAACTTAGCCTTGAAATTTTGTTTAGTAATCTTTAATAGTCGTAATCGAAATCTCGATTTCTTTCATTATAATTATCTCTTTGATGTTCAGAATACTCGCTATTAAATCCGTATCTGTTTTCATCAACTGCTTTATAATAAGCGTCAGGATTAATAATTCTTTCTCCAAAACTATTAGTTCCGCTCCAATCGGAGTCTTCGTAAAAATCATCGTAAAAACTCATCTTGATTCAATTTAATGGTTATAAAATTTATTTAATTCTTCTACAGGATAAACATAAATGTTGTCAAATCCACCAAAATCTGGTTTTGTTCTTTTAGTTTCAACTCCATTCGCCGTTAATTGTATCCCCTCTTCACCATTTACTGAATTTGAATTGTTGCTATGTCCCTTCTTCTTTTTGTAAGTCCAAATTGACATATACTCAATTCCATCGATGATGTAATGTCCATTACCTTTGTATTCTGGATCGTTTTGGCTAAATTGTTTCATGATTAAAATTTTATTGGTTCAAAAATATAATTGTCTTGTTTCGTTTTTTTCGGCGTGGTTGTAGTAGGATAAGTGTAAGTTGGTGTATAATAATTATCCAATTTTTTGGTCCCTGTTTCACCAGTATAAGGATTAATGTTAGGATACGTTGACCAATTGTCTACCTTGGTATTGTTTGGTTCGCTTCTGTAATGTCCTTGAACAACAGTTCCATTACTTTTTGTGTAACTATCTACCCAAACTTGTGCTTCACTGAAGTAGCTGATTCCAATTAATGCTACTGTTAAAATTAATTTTTTCATGACTTGAATTTTTAATTGTTTATACCAATTAATATCCAAACTATAAAAAGGTAACCACGAAAATGAAAAAAAAATAATTTACCAATCTAAAAGTGCTACAAACACGACGTTTTTTTTAGAAACAAAAGATGTAAGTTAAATTTTTAAAGAAAACAAATCTGATGCAAATCAAAGTGCCTTGAAGTATCAAATTATGAGCCTAATAATCCCTCTTTGAAAAAATAAAAAAATAAGCATCTATTAATAATCTTTCTTTTTGTTTCAAATAAAAAAAGGTGCAAACACTTAATTTGCACCCTTTCTAAACATTTAAAACAAAAAGCTATGAGAACCTTGTTTACATTTATAAAAATAAGGCAAAAAGGTAACCATTACTCCCCCACCAAAATAAAAGCTCCCCAATAATATGTTTGAGGATATTTTGATTTTATAAAAGTTTGCGTTTTGCTGAAAGCCTCTTTAATTGTCGTTCCACTTAGATAAAATTCATAAAAATTAGTCATAAACTCCTGTGTAACCTTATCATCTACTTTCCATAAACTCATAATGATGTTTTTTGCTCCAGCATCTTTAAAACTTTTGCGTAGTCCATACACCCCTTGACCATTGATTAGTTTTCCAGAACCCGTTTCGCAGGCACTCAATACAACCAACTCTGTGTTTTGCAAGTTTAGGTATGACGATTCATAGGCGGTTAAAACGCCATTTTCTGCAGAACTTGAATCCAAGCCATTCAAAGTGTTATTTGCTCCAGCTAGCAATAAACCAGAGCGCAACATTGGGTTAGAACTAAACTTGCTTTTTTCTAAGCCCATGTATTTTAGATCGTTTTTTTCTAATTTTTCATCTTCAAAGAAGTAACCATGGGTAGCAACGTGAAGAATTGTTGGTGATTTTGCTGTTTTAATATTTTTTTCAGTAGCATCTTTTCCTGTGAATACACTTGTTTTGTAGCTTTTCTTATTTAAAAGTTGATTGATATTTTCAATTTCTATTTTTGTACCAGGTAGGTTTTTTACTTTCAAACCTCTTTGTAAAGTATCTAAGTACAAATTACCAATATCGCGAACTGAACTTGAATAATCAAGGGTTTCGAGCGTGTTTGAATTTGTTTCGGAGAAATTGAAATCTGGGTTCCCTATTAAAACAGCACTCAAATTTGCTTTTTTAGTTTGACTAGTATTTCTATTTAAAAAATCAAAACCATCTGCAACATAATGCACTTTACTTTGCTCAAGCACATTCTTTTTAGAAACAGTATCATACAAGGTGTTTACATTTATTTTGTTGTAAATACCATCTGCCGAGAGATAAATGTTTTCGTATTTTGACACTTTGTCGTAAATTACTTTCCAATAATTACCATAAGATACCTCATCAATATTGTTTTTTTGGACTGCAAAAGCATGGTTTGTGTAGTGATCAAAATATTCATTTTCTAATTTATTTCCTTGGGCTAAAACGACCACTTCTGGATTTTCTTTTGTTTCAGGTGTTACAATAAAGGCAAGGTATTGCAAACTATCCGTCCAAGTATTATTTTCAAAATTCATGTATGACAAACGAACAAGTTGCACAAAAGATTCCGATGGTTTCAGGCTTTTTTGAATTTCTTGCCAATTAATTTCTTTTTTGCTGTCTTTGAAAACATCCAATTTCGAACTTATTTTTTGCTCCAATAAGTTTACCCTATCTTCTTCAGCACTCAGGTCAATGCCTTTTTGAATTAATTCTGGCTTACTTAAGGAATACAATTTCACTAAGTATTGTTTTCCTACCTTCCATTCTTCAAAATCATGTATTAAAAGGGTGTCATTTTGTTCAGAAATAGCTGCATTCATTGTTTGCAAAATATTCAAACTTAAACTTGGGTAATTTAATAAATTTGATAAACTTTGTTGAATTAATTTTGGATTCTCTGTTCTACGAAAAAGTGCATAATTTAATTCATATTGTAGCGTGATGTATAAATCATTTTTGTAGTAATTAATTTCACTTTCTGAGAGTCCAAATTTGTTTTTGTTGAAATTTGCAACTTCTTTCACAAAGTATTTTTGAATTATTGAATCTGATTTTTTGTAGTTTTTGAGAAATATATATGTTATACCTAGATGAAATAAAGTTTGTAAATAAGAAGGATGTCCTTTTCCAAAAAAACTTTCAGCCAATCTTAAGCACTCCAAATTTAATTTTAATGATTCTCTATAATTTCCCATACTAGAATAAGTAGAAGCCAAATTAGTTAAAGAAATTAAGAAATCTGGATGCTCTTTACCTAAAATCTTTTCAGTCAAGTGCAGACATTCCAAATTTATTTCTTCAGAATTTTGGTAATTCCCTAAATTAGAATATGTCAATGCTAGATTGTTTAATGATTTTAAATAATTAGGATGATTTCTTCCTAAGATCTTTTCTGCTAACTTTAAACAGTCCAAATAGATTTCAAAGGCTTGTTGATAATTACCCATACTAGAATATATTGTTGCCAAATTATTTAATGATCTTAAAAATGCAGTATGCTCTTTACCTAAAACTTTTTCCTTCAAGTTTAAGCACTCTTTATTTATTACTAATGCTTTTTTATAATCACCAAGAACTCTATAGATTGCGGCTAAATTGTCAAGTACATCTAAATAAGTAACATTTTCTTTTCCAAAAACCTTTTCTAATTTAATCAAACATCTATTATTAAAATCTAAAGCCATTTGATACTCTCCAATATCTTGGTAAGATTCTGCAACATTATTTAATGATATCAAATAATCAGGATGTTCATTTCCTAAAACTTTTCCTTTTAGATTTAAGCATTCTAAATTGACCTCCAAACTCTTTTGAAAATCACCTAGTTTACGGTATGATTCTCCCAAATTATTTAATGATGTTAAATAGTCAGGATGTTCTTTTCCTAAAACTTTTCCTCTAAGATTTAAACATTCTAAATTGTACTCCAAGGAATTTTGATAGTTTCCTAAACGAGAATAAGAAAATGCTAGATAATTTAAACTCCGTAAATAATTGATATGTTCTTTTCCATAAATTTTTTCTGATAATCTTAGATATTCTAAATTTCTTGTTATAGATTGTTGGTAATCACCAGATTCAGCATATGCACAAACCAAATGATTTAAAGTTAATAAAAAGGCAGGATGTTCCTTACCGAACACCTTTTCCTGCAATTTTATACTTTCATTAAATAATTGAATTGCATTTTCATACTTGGATTTCTTGAAATAACTAAAAGCAATAATTTCAATAAACCATATTTTGGAAGAATCTTCCATGTTTTCTTTTTCGATTTGCTTTAGAATTTCATCACCAAACCGCAAAATCTTATCATCATCCTTATCTTTTAGTCCATCCA
>CAZHLZ010000171.1:0-7808 GCA_964532475.1 uncultured Chitinophaga sp. | reverse complement strand
CCAGCGACGTCAACACCTTTATTACAAGGTATTACAAGAGCATCGCTACAAACACAATCTTTTATTTCTGCGGCATCGTTCCAAGAGACTACAAAAGTATTAAACGAGGCAGCTATTTCAGGAAAAGAAGATCATTTATTAGGATTGAAAGAAAATGTGATTGTTGGACACTTAATCCCAGTAGGAACAGGAACTAGAAAATTCCAAAAAATGATTGTTGCTTCAAAAGAAGCCTTGGAAGAAATTCAAGCAAACTAAAAAAATAATAACTTTAAGGGCTACAAATTGTAGCCCTTTTTTTGGCTTAAAAAATGGAAAAGAAAACTGAAAACCAAATCAATATTGAATTAAACGAAGAAGTTGCAAGTGGGATTTATTCTAATCTAGCGATAATTACACATTCAAATGCCGAATTTGTTTGTGACTTTGTTCAAATGCTGCCTGGAATGCCAAAAGCTCAGGTGAAATCAAGAATTATTATGACACCTCAAAATGCAAAAAGATTGATGAGAGCTTTAATTGAAAATGTTCAAAAATACGAGCAAAATATGGGTGTGATAAATGATAATGACTTACCTGGAACTCCACCAATGAATTTTGGAACACCAACAACTCAAGCTTAAAATAAAATTTTCTTGAAGAAATTTTTCATTTTTTTAAGTTTTATTCTTAATATTGTGGGTTAGATAAATAATAACTTATGAAATATTCGGCAGAAAGTGCCATTGAATTTTCATTAAACATTAAAAATAAATAATTTACGTATGAAAATTGCTTTATATAGTTTACTGGTAATTTCTCTAATTGCTTGTTCCAAATATACAACTCCTAAAAAAGTCACTAAAAAATTGACTGTTGGTACTTGGTTATTGAATGAGTTTTTCGAAGATGAAAAATCAATCATAAAAAAGTACAAGGATGTAAGTTTTACTTTTAGTGAGGAAGGAACTGTAGTGACAACAAGTGAATCAAAAGTTTCTGGGACTTGGGAACTTGGTAGTGCCAAGGATCCAGCTATTATGTATTTGAATTTCCCTGAAACAGACAGTATGCACGTGCTTTCTGATGATTGGGTTGTTTTTAAAATCAACAAGGAAGAATGTATTCTTAAAAGAAAGGTTGATGAGGAAAATTTTAGCTACGAATCTTCTTTTGACAGAGTTAGATTATTGAAAAAGAAATAATTTAATTATGACCACAACGATTTCAACCATTATTAATGATATTAGGTTAAAGTATTTTGAATTAAAAGAAAGTTTTCATCTTGAAAAAGAAAAATGTGCTGGGAAAGATGTAGAAATATCTTTGCTTAATCAGCATGTTGAAGAATTAAATCAAAAGCTTATTAATTTAAAGAAGCAGTTAGATGATGTTCTAGTATCAAATCAAGAATTAGAATTATTGTTAGGAGAAGCCAATTCGAGGTCAATTTAAAATTCATCAAATAGAAATTCAGATATTGAAATTGATTTTTTAATAAATGAAATTGATCAGTGCATTCAAAAAATAAAGACAAATTTATGAGTAAAATTCCCTTAAAAATTGTTGTTGCAGGAAGAACCTATCCTTTAAGTGTAAATGAAGGGGAACAAAGAAAAGTATTGAAAGCTGCAGAAGATATAAACAATTCAATAAAATTATTGCAAGAGAATTATGCAGTAAAAGATATGCAAGATTTATTAGCAATGACTGCATTACAACTTGCAACCAAATCAACCAATGCGCAACAACTTGAACCAGATTTTTCTGAAATTGAAGAATCATTAACGAATTTATTGAAAGATATTAATTCGTAAACATTACAAATCCCACTTTAGGGGTTAAATAAATAATACAAACAAAATGGATATATTAATAGGAGCAATTATAGGATTATTAGGCGGAGGAGTTGGTGTTTTCGTACTCCAAAATGTAATTTTAAAAAGTAAAAAAGAACAACTAATTAAAGACGCTGAACTTGAAGGTGAAAACATTAAAAAAGAAAAATTACTTCAAGCAAAAGAAAAGTTTTTAAAGCTTAAAGAAGAACATGAAGAGGTTGTAAAAGATCGTGAGAGAAAATTACAATCAAACGAAGATAGATTTAAGGCAAAAGAAAAAACCGTTTCTCAAAAAATTGAGGAATTAACGAGAAAAGAAAAAGAATTAGAGAAAGTACAAGCTGATTATGAGCACAAAACGGCTGCTATTGAAATTAAAAATCTTGAGCTGGACAAAATTCAACATAAAAGAGTGAGTGAATTGTCACGTATCAGTGGAATGTCTGTTGAAGAGGCTAAAAACATGATGATGGAGGCTTTGAAGGATGAAGCACGAACAGGAGCAATGGTTCACATCAAGGAAATTACGGAAGAAGCTAAGTTAAATGCTAATAAGGAGGCACGTAAAATAGTTGTACAAACAATTCAAAGAGTTGCAACTGAACAAGCAGTAGAAAATGCTGTTTCTGTATTTAACATTGAGTCTGACGAGGTTAAAGGAAGAATTATTGGTCGTGAAGGTCGAAATATTCGTGCTTTGGAAGCTGCAACGGGAGTTGAAATCATTGTTGATGACACACCTGAAGCAATTATTCTTTCTTGTTTTGATCCAGTAAGAAGAGAAATCGCGCGTTTGGCTTTGCATCAATTAGTAACTGATGGTAGAATACACCCAGCAAGAATTGAGGAAGTTGTTGCAAAAACAAAAAAATCGCTAGAAGAGGAAATTGCAGAAACAGGAAGAAGAACCTGCATTGATTTAGGAATTCATGGTTTACATCCAGAATTAACAAGAATGGTAGGTAGGATGAAATACCGTTCTTCGTACGGTCAAAATTTATTGCAACACTCGCGTGAAGTAGCGAATATGTGTGCAATCATGGCAGCTGAATTAGGTCTAAATGTGAAATTAGCAAAACGAGCTGGTTTACTTCACGATATTGGTAAAGTTCCAGATGAAGAACCAGAATTGCCACACGCGATTTTAGGAATGAAGTTGGCCGAAAAATTTGGCGAAAAACCAGATATTTGTAATGCTATTGGTGCTCACCACGACGAAATTGAAATGACTACCATGATTTCACCTATTGTTCAAGTGTGTGATGCAATTTCAGGAGCTAGACCAGGAGCAAGAAGAGAAATTGTTGAATCCTATATCAAACGTATCAAAGAATTAGAGAATTTAGCTTTGTCTTATGAAGGTGTTTCGAGTGCTTATGCAATTCAAGCGGGAAGAGAACTTAGAGTTTTAGTTGAAAGTGAAAAAATCACGGATTTAAAAGCAGATGAGTTATCATTTACTATTTCTCAAAGAATTCAAACTGAAATGACTTATCCTGGACAAGTGAAAGTTACAGTTATTCGTGAGAAACGTGCCGTGAGTTACGCTAAATAAATCAAACAAAATAGCTTAAAAAAGTTTCTGTGAGCTTTAAGACAAATGATTTTATTAAATCCGTTAGCGTTTTACTTACAGGAACTTTTTTAGCACAATTAATTTCCATTCTTGCAAGTCCTATAATTTCTAGGATTTATGGTCCAGAAGAAAATGCCTATTTAGGTCTGTTTTTAAAGATTACGACTTTGGTAGCAACCATTGCCTCAGCGCGTCTAGAGTTTGTATTACCAATTGAAAAAAGAGATCATCATGCATTTGGGATTTATCAATTTTCTCTTTTTTTAAGCTTGCTAATTTCTGCAATTTGTTTTGCCTTAATTCTCATTTTCTCCCTCTTTTTCAATGCTAATTTAAGTTCTAATGATTTTTGGTTCTTATTTTCCATTCCAATAGGGATTGCTGTAGTTTCGTTTTTTAACCTGGGAAATAATTGGGAATTACGATTTGAAAATTATAAGGGAATCTCAAAAGCAAGTATTTTTTTGGCACTTTTTTCAAATGGATTCAAGTTTCTAGGTGGACTATTTAATGGACATTTTTTAATTCTTATTGCAGCGACAATTATCGGTTATTTGCTAGCAAGTATAGGTTTTTTAAAACGCTTTATTAGCTTCTATAAAGGTCGGGTCCTATCTCGGAAATCCAAAAGGACAAAAGCCTTGGTGAAGCAAAATCAAGATTTTTACACCTATAATTTATTTCATGTTCTTATAGATTTGAGTCGTGATATGATTATTGCTGCGTTTATTTGGATTTATTTTGATAAAATTGACTTTGGTTCTTATGAATTTTCTTATCGTATTCTAAAATTACCAGTAGTATTTATGGGAGTGGCTTTAAGTCAAGTGTTTTTTCGAAAAGCAAAAAACTTAATTTATGATAGAAAAGCTTTGCTTTTGATGACAACAAAAACCGTAACTTTTTCAATTTTAGCAGGTTTATTACCTTTTGGAGTATTATTCTTCTATGGAAAAGAGATTTTTGTTTTTGTTTTTGGAGATGATTGGGTAAAAGCAGGTGAAATAGCGGAATACCTTTCGCCATGGTTATTTTTGAATTTTATTTATGCCCCCATTTCATACATTCCTATTCTACTAAATAAACAAAAAAATTATTTTTGGATTAATTTTTCAGCTTTACTAGTATTGATTTCAAGCTTGTTGCTTAGCTTTGTGATGAAAGTGGATTTTTGGTCAGGCATTGTATTAATTACCATTTTGCAAGGTGGATTAATTTTTGTTTTGCTTTGTTGGCTTTTGTATCAAATTGGAAAAATTAAAGATAAAGTGATCGATTAATGAAAATTAATGCATTGAGGTCTGATTTTGCGAGAAATATACTAAAATTAGTATCAGGAACTTTTATTGCCCAAATTTTATCGATTTTAATTGCGCCAATTCTTACTCGCTTGTATGCGCCAGAATACTTCGGGCTTTTCACTTTAATTTCTTCAATTTTTGGAATTATTGCTCTGATTGCCGGAGGACGCTACGAAATTGCTATTTTATTGCCAAAGAAAGATGAAGATGCTGCAAATTTGTTAATTCTATCTTTGCTGATAAATACCTTCTTCCTTGCCATTTTTTATGCAGTGCTTTTTTGCGTTGTACCATTTCTTGGAACTGGAATTGATATCTTTTGGATTTATTCCTTGCCAATATTTGTATTTTTTGTGGGTTATGCTCAATCCATTATGGCTTGGTTTAATCGGAAAAAAAATTACAATGCAATCGTTGTAAATAAAATTTCAAATTCATTATCCAACAATTCTCTTGCCTTATTAAATGGATTTTTGAAAACAAAATTAAATGGACTTTTACTAGCATTTTTGATCGCTAATTTGATAAGCCTATTGCTCCTATTTATTCAAATTAAAAACGATTTTCATTTCATTAAGTCCTCTTTTGATAAAGTAAAAATGATTGAATTGGCAAAAAAATATATTCATTTTCCTTTGTTTAATTCTTTTCAAGCACTTTTGGATGCTTTTCAATTAAACGGTCTAATTTATTTTATATCTTTCTTTTTTGGTGCAGCAAATTTGGGTTTTTTTTCCTTGGCACTGCGAATTTTGATGATGCCAATGAATTTGATGGGAGCGTCACTTTCTCAGGTATTCTTTCAAGAAGCTAGTGAAAAGTTTAATAACAATGAGAATTTAATTCCATTTATGCGCAAAATGATGCTAAGGTCTCTAATTATTGCCAGTCCAATTTTGCTGGTTCTTTTATTTTTTGCTCCTTGGATATTTCAATTTGTTTTTGGAGAAAAATGGATTCAAGCGGGCTATTTTGCTCAAATTATTTCTCCATGGATTTTATTTGATTTTGTACGTGCACCTCTATCTCAAATTCCTTTGATCTACAATCAGCAACAAAAAATGTTATATTTTACATTACTTAGTAACATCGTTATTTTAATTGCACTTTCAATTGGAACTTATTTTCATTGGAGTTTGTATGCACTTCTCGCTGCATTAGCGATTTCGCAATGTCTTTACATTACATTATTAATTAGTTGGATTTTCAATTTGGCAAAAAAACGAATGGTATAGTTTAATCTGTTTACCAAAATCATCAATTATTACTATCTTTGGAATTCCTTTTTTAAATTAATAATGAAAGTAAAAAATTGGCTTAAGGAAAATCATCTTTATTTGTTTTTCATTTTTACTGCTTTTTTTCCAAGTTTTAGAATCTTGTTAATCGGTTCAAAAGCTGCATCAAATATCTATGAATTGTTCATTTCGATAGTACCAGATTTACTTTTTTTAATTTCCGTTTTATTTTTTGCCTTTCAATTTCCAAAAATCAAAGAAAAAAAGTTTGCTCGCTTGGATTATTTGATGCTTGCTTATGTGTTGTATAATGTTGCTGTTGGAACTTTAATTGCTTCAAATTTAATGGTTTCAGTCTATGCAATTCGATTGACCTATCTCCCGATGCTACTTTATTTTGTTTTTTCAATGAATTTATCTCAAGCTTATTCTTTGGAGAAATTTCTAGATAAATTGTTTCGTTTTTTTGTATTTATTGCTTTTTTAGGAATTATCTTGTATTTCGTTTTTCCGAAAGTTCAAATGTATTTTTTGAAGATTGCAAACGAAGAGATTCAGGAATATTTTATTATCAGAATGACTTCTATTTTTTGGACACCAGTAGTTTTTGGGGTTTTTATATCTACAACAATTCTATATTATACGTTCAAAAATTTTCAGAAAAGAGAAACAATAAATTATTTTTTCCTGACAATTTTATTCGTTTGCCTTTTCCTATCCGTTTCTCGTGGGGCAATTATTGTGTTGTTTTTAGGAATACTGATTCTCACCATTTTGTCTAAAAACTGGAAGGAATTTTTAAGGGTTTTTGCATTGGAAGTTCTTACCTTCTGCGTGGTTTCATTTTACATTTCCAATCCAATCGAATTTTTTTATTGGATTTTAAAATCTTCAGGCGAAACTGCTTCCATGACGGAAGGTGTAACTCGTGTTGAGCTTTGGTTAAAATCCATAGAAATTGCAAAACAGCATCCTTTTGGTTTAGGTTTGGGGAAAGCAGGACACGTAGCAGAACGTTTTTTTTCAGAAAATTCAGAATCTGTTTCACGCGCTTCAACTGACGGGTGGTTTTTGAAATTACTTAATGAAACTGGATTTATTGGACTTTTTTTCTACCTTTTAATTTCCTTACTATTGATCGTCCAATCTGTTCGCTATTTCTTGCGAAATAAATTTGATTTGGTGAGTTTTCTTCTTACGATTTTAATTGTTGTCAATATTCAAAATTTGGTTTCCAACGTGAATGATTTTTTTCTGTTTTCAAATTTATTTTGGATTTTAATTGGCATTTTAATGCTTAAATTAAAAACTGAACAAAAAACAATTGCTTGATGGAAAAGGACCTCATTTCAATCGTAATAGTTAATTACAATGTCAAAGAGCTGATTTTGACTTGTTTGGAAAGTCTTCATTCTTTTTGCGGTGCTAATTCCAATTTTGAAGTAATCGTTGTAGATAATAATTCGAGCGATGATTCCTGCGAAGCAATAAAAAGTAAGTTTCCAAGTGTTATTTTATTGGAAAATAAGTTCAATGCTGGTTTTCCAAAAGCAAATAATCAAGGATTTGAACTTGCTAAAGGGGAATTTATCTTTATGTTGAATCCTGATACAGAATTTGTAGAAGACTCATTAAAAGTTTTGCGTGAGTATTTAAACGTAAATCATGAGGTAGATTTACTTGCTCCATTGCTGCTAAATACTGATAATTCAAGACAATTAAGTGTTTGGAGAAATCCAAGTTTAATGGATGTTTTTTGTGAAACGCATTACCTTAGTTTTTTATTGAAAAAGAAAAATTACAGTGATAAAGATTTCTCTTTGCCATTTGAGGCAGAAAGTTTTTCTGGTGCAGCGATATTTTTTAGAAAAAA
>CAZHLZ010000170.1:0-7811 GCA_964532475.1 uncultured Chitinophaga sp. | reverse complement strand
AGAAACATCAAACACTTTGCCTGAAAATAAATTTGATGCCGTAGTCTTGGGTGTTGCACATAAGGAGTTTATGAATTTAGATTTTTCAAATTTGAAAAAAGCTAATTCCATATTATATGACGTTAAAGGCGTGTTAACGTGTGAATTAGACGGAAAATTATAACAAGAAAATAATAAAATAAATGAGTTCTCTTGGTAACAAGCTAATTAAAGGTTCAATTTGGTCATTTTTTGGTCAAATTGTAACCTTGGTTATTGTCTTAGCTACCAACATTTGGCTTGCAAGATTATTATCCCCAAAGGAATTTGGTCAAATAGGGATAATAATGTTTTTCATTATTATTGCAAATGTATTTACTGAAGGTGGGTTGGCAGGTGCCTTGGTGAGGAAAAAAGAAGCTACCAAGGAGGATTACGCAACAGTTTTTATATTCAATTTTATCGTCAGTATTTTTTGTTATCTGCTTTTAGTATTATTTTCAGGTTCAATATCAGGATTCTATAATGATATTCAATTACAAAATTTAATCATTGTTTCGGGCTTAATATTGATTGTTAATGCATTTCAGATTACAATTAATGCTCGATTAATGAGTGAATTGAAATTCAAACAAAAAACTATTTATAAATTTATATCGATATTATTGGCATCAATAATTGGTGTAAGTTCAGCTTATTTCGGAGCAGGTGTCTGGTCAATGGTGATTGTACAATTGGCTGGATCATTTATTCTTACTCTGCTTTTATGGATTTTTCATGGTTTTGAGTTTTCAATAAAATTTAATAAAAAGTCGTTCAAGGAACTGTATGGATTTGGTGTAAATACAACTTTGGCTTCCTTATTAAATACAGCGTTTGACAATATTTATCAATTGATTTTGGGTAAATATTTTTCTTTACATCAGGTAGGATACTTCTATCAAGCAAAAAAACTACAAGATGTCCCAGGTGGAGTTATTAATATGTTAACTCAAAGTGTTGTTTTTTCTTCACTGGCAAAACTTCAAGACGATAAAAAGAAGTTTGCGGAAGCTTACAATAAGATAACTTTGTTTTTTACAGTAACACTGGGTTTTATTTCTTGTTTCATCTATATTTATGCTGAACCAATTGTCAATTTGTTATTTGGAAAAGAATGGTCTGGGGCTATATTCTTCATGAAGCTGCTTACAATTGCTTCCTTTTTTTATTTACAAGAATTAATAAATAGAATTATTTTTAAAGTTTTCGATGAAACAAAGCAAATCTTATATTTGGAATTAGTAAAGAAATTTATCCAATCGATAAGTATTGTTTTGGGTTTATTCTTTATGGATTTAAATATTCTGATAATAGGTTTTGTGATTACTAGTATTATTAGTTACTTCATAAATTACTATTATTCGAGAAAAATACTTAATGAGTCTGGTATGATAGAGCTCTTAAACATTATAAAAATTGTATTTTTTGGAATTGCAATTTCTGTCCTCTTCGTATATTTTCACCAATATTTTGAATTTAAGGGTGTTAAAATTTTAATTACATTGCCGATATTTATTATTATTTATTTTTTGGGTTTGCAACTACTTAATATTTTTAACTTGAAAAAGCAATTATCACTCATTAAAAAATATAGAACATGAAAATATTTAAAAAGTTACAAAAATTAAAGCGTCTATTTGTTTCTGCGGAAAAATTTGCGCGTTCTCAAGGTGTAATTATTGGGGAAAAATGTTCTATTGCAACAAAGTATTTTGGATCTGAGCCATATCTTATCGAAATTGGTAATCACGTTCAGATTACTTCGGACGTAAGATTTTTTACTCATGGAGGGGGATGGGTTTTTAGAGATAGATACCCAAATTTTGACACTTTTGGTAAGATTAAGGTTGGGAATAATGTTTATATTGGGAATTGTGCTATGATAATGCCAGGTGTAATTGTAGGTGATAACGTAATCATTGGTTCTGGTTCTGTTGTAACTAAAAGTATACCAAATGGATGTATAGTTGCAGGTAATCCAGCAAAGATTATTGGAAAAACCTTCGATTTAGAAAAAAGAATGTTACCTTTCAACTTAAATTCTAAAAAAATGAAATTTGAGGAAAAGAAATCTTTTCTCTTAAATTTATCTGAGGAAAAGTTCTTGTCTAAGCCGTTTTCAACTGAAATTTAATTAGTCCATTTTGAAGTTTAAAAAAAATAATTTCATTAATTTAATATTCATCATAAGTTTTATAATTTTGGTGAGGTATTTTATTTATTTACCACAACTGGTAACTGATGAATTTATTATTAATATTCTAATTTTAGATGCAATTAATATCTCCCTGTTTTTTTTACGTTTTGAATCGGTGGAGCATCTTCAAAAACAGTTTTTTAAATTATCAACTCTTTTTTTGGTTGGTTTTATTATAGTCCATTTTCAATTGTATTTAGAATATGTTCTAGGTTATTATGAAAATTTAGGTCATAATTATTTTATTACAGTAAATGTTATCCCAAAAGCAATAATTGTCTCCTCACTCGCATTGGTGATATTTTTTATAGGCTATTCTCTTAAACTAAAAAGAAAACCTAATTTTGAAGAGACAATACAAAAACCTGTTTTAACAAGTACTTTGATTCTTAAAGTGTTTTGTTTCATTTTCTTTGTTTTTTTTGTTTTTGGAACAGATCCAAGTTATTTTTGGGGAGGTTATGGTAGAAATGGAGTTGAATTAGGAGGGATTTCGGCAGTAGGGAATGAATTCTTTTTGTTGACAGCTATGGGGTATTTTATAGTAATGACCAGAAACTTCATGATTGAAGGAATAATACCAAGCTCCATATATGAATATATGAAGCTTTTTGGAAAAGATATTTCGGCACTTGTATTGATTTTTCTTTTACTAGTACTAATGTCCGGAGATAGAGGGCCAATCCTTCAGCTTGGCCTGGTTATTTTAGGCTGCTTCATTATTCTTACAAGAAAGAAATATAAAATAATTTTTGTTACCATTTTTATTACAATATCGATTTCTTTACTTGCTTTTATGGCATATGTAAGAGAATTTAAAGACACTGGATCCTACTTAGAAAAAATGGAGATGGCTAGTCAAATAAAAGCTTCAAATAAACGAAGTCAGACTTTTTCTCCTAATACAATAGAATTAGCTGTTTCAGTGCGATCACTCCATGCAGCAATTTTATTTACTGATAATGTTACGTTTACTTATGGAATATTCCAGGGCTATCAAGTTTTTAGCATTATTCCAGGCTTTAGATCAATTTTTATGTCATTGACAGGGGTTGATGGTGATGAAGTGGTATCCACAAAGTTTTTAACCAAACAGATTCAAGGTGAAGAAGTAACACATGGTTTAGGTACAACCTCTGTTGCAGATATTTATTTAGATTTTGGAGTGATTGGCGTAGTAATTATGTTCTATTTGTTTGGATTATTTATTCGATTTATCGAAAAAAAAATGTTTTCTAATCAAATAAGTTCAGTTTTTGTTTGGGTATTGTTTTTTATTTTTTTGTCACAGTCTGCCTATATCGGAAGGTCTCAGATAATGTTGGTTTTAAAACAAGCGGTAATAGTATATTTGTTAGTAGCGCTTAACAGTTTTATTTACAAGTTATTTTTTAAAAAAGAAAAATTACATGCAGCCTAATTCAAACATAAATAAAATAATTTTTGTGGTCGGTCAACTTGGAAACGGTGGATTGGAAAAGCAATTGTATTATTTGATAAAATACCTGAAGCAAAATGACTTTCAGGTACAATGTGTTGTATGGAATGTAGAAAAAGATAATTTTTACTTACCCATTTTTACTGAATTATTAAACGATGATTTAATTTGCTTGAAGGAGAAATCAAGTTTCAAGAAAATTTTCGAACTGCGTACTATAGCTGCTAAATTTAGTCCAAAATTAGTGATTTCATTTACCTCATTTATCAATTTTCCTGTTTTCTGTTCATCGGTTTTTAGAAAATTTAAAGCTATTGGTTCATTAAGAACATCTGCAAAAATATATATCAAGAATAATGGAATTAAGGCATACTTAAATCTTTTATTTCCAAAACGGATATTGGTAAATAGCAAAAATGCGATCAATGAGCTTAATGCTATTAAAATTATCAAAAGCCGCAATGTAATTTCTTTGATAGAAAATGTGATTGATATAGATCACATTCAGAAAGCTCCAATAAATCAGGAATATTCAAATTACTCAATTTCTGTTGGAAATATTCGAAAAGCAAAAAGATTAGATAGAATGATTGATGTCTTTTTAGAAATCAAGAAAGAAAATACACATTTTTTGCATCTTCATGTTGGAGGTGGAAAGGATTTTGATCTAATTCAAGAACGGATAAAAAAAGAAAATCTAGAATCCAATATTATTCTTTTAGGACAAAGATCTGATGTTTATTCTCTTTTACAAAGTGCAAATATTTTCTTACATTTTTCTGAATTCGAAGGTTCTCCCAATGTTGTGATGGAAGCAATGGCTTCTGGATTACCTGTTGTTACCACAGAGTGTGGTGATGCTAAAGAATTCATAAGCAATGAAGAAAATGGTTTTGTTATCAATCCTTTTTCCATTGAAGAATTTTGTTTACGTTATAAGGAAATAAATACGAACCAAGATTTGAGAGACTTAATGGTGAAAAATAATTTAAAGAAAATTCAAAAAAATGATATTTCAAATATTTCAAATATTTTTTTTGAAAGTCTAAAAAACTTAAATCTATATTAATGAAAGTACTATACATTTTCCCAGCAAACCTCAAGGATGAAAAAATTACACATTCAACCTTTTTCACCACTGAAATGGAGGGGCTAAAAACTAATGTGGATGAATTGTCAGTTTTTCATTTTATTGACAGAAAATCAATTTCAGGCTTTTTCCGAACACTTAAAGAATTAAACAAGAGAATATTGGCTTTTAATCCTGATGTTATTCATGTTCATTATGGATCTACCACTGGTTTACTTGTTCATTTAGCAAAAAAGAAATGCCCATGGATTATTACTTTTGGTGGTAGCGAACTCCTTGGGCACCCGAATAAAGGAATATATTGGAGAGTTCGTGAGTTTTGGGCAGTGAAATTAAGTCATATAGCAGCAAACAATGCTAACAAAATAATTTGTGTTTCTCAAAATCTCAAAAATGCTTTGAGTGTAAAAAACCAACAAAAGGCAATTTTAATCCCAAGGGGCATAAATATTGATCTATTTCAAGTAACAGATAAACTTGAAGCTAGAAATAAAATTGCTTGGGACCTAAATAAAAAATACGTGATTTTTAGCCTACCAAGATTAAATGCTGGTGTAAAAAACTTACCTTTAGCAAAAAAAACTATTGAAGCCTTGGAAGCTGATTTTGATGTTGAATTATTCGTAATGAACAATATTCCTCAGGATTATATTAAGGATGCTATGTCTGCTGCGGACGCAATACTTGTTACATCTTTGCATGAGGGCAGTCCAAATATTGTCAAAGAAGCAATGGCTTGCAATCTTCCTGTAGTTAGTGTGAATTGTGGGGATGTAAAGGAAAGACTTGTACATGTTAAACCCAGTATAGTGGTTGATAGTTATTCTGAGCAAGAATTGGCACAGGGTCTTAGGTATGTTTTTAATGAAGGTAAAAAGTCAAACGGTCGTCAAATTTTAATTGACGATGGGATTGATTATTTAACCACAGCAAAGAAAATTGTGAGCATTTATAATGAGGTAAAACAAAAATAATAAAATATGAATGAACTAGTTTCCATAATTACACCCTTGTATAATTCTGAGGAATTTATTTCTGAGACTATTGATTCTGTATTAAATCAAAGTTATGAAAATTGGGAAATGATTATTGTCGACGATTGTTCTTCAGATAATTGCGTGAATATTGTAAAAGAGTATTGTGAGAAAGATGCAAGAATAAAATTATTTGAAAATAAGTCAAATAGTGGTGCTGCTGTTTCTAGAAATACGGCTATTGAAATGGCTCAAGGTAGATTTATCGCTTTTTTGGATAGCGATGATGTTTGGTTATGTAATAAACTTGAAGTTCAAATTGCTTACATGCTTAAAAACGAATTGGATTTTACTTTCTCCTCATACAATAAAATTTCAGAATTAGGAAGAATTATTGGTGTTCACAAAGTAAATAAAGATGTGAGATATCACGATTTATTAAAAACTTGCTCAATAGGTTGCTTGACTGCTGTTTACGATACAAAACGAATAGGTAAAGTTTTCATGCCTTTAATAAGAAAGAGACAGGATTTTGCCTTGTGGTTAAAAATACTTAAGTTAACAGATAAGGCTTATGCAATTGAGGAAACTCTTGCTAATTATAGGATAAATGCAGGCTCAATTTCTAATAGCAAAAGAAAAGTGTTAAAATATCAATGGAAAGTTTATTATGAAATCGAAAAATTAGGCTTTATTAAGTCTATTTATTACTTTGTTTTTTACGCCTTTTACGGAGTGTATAATAAGTACGTTAACAAAAACATAAAATAATAATTTTAACTGAACAAAATGAAAAAAAATAGTACTAAAATAATTGCCAAAACAACGAAGTACATCAAAATGTTTCTTTTGGTGTTAGATATTCTCGTTTTGAATTTTTCATTTGCAATTGCAGTTTTTCTTATTTTTAAACGCTTTTCTTTTAGCGAAGAGGATAATTTTTATTCTATCGTTTTATTTGCTAATTTAATTTGGATTATGCTTATTGGCGTTTTCAATGCATATCAAATTATGCGGGTTGAACCAACTGAAAAAATTCTTTCGCGCTCTTTTAAAATGATTTTAAGTGAAGTAATTGTGCTTTTTTTGGTTGTTTACATTTTAGATTTTAACTCAATACAAAAGTTATTGGTACTGATTTTCTCGGTATTATTTTTGTTCTTAAACTTATCATTCAAATCTTTGGCACTCCTTACTTTAAGGAATTTAAGAAAAAAAGGATTGAACAACAAAATTGTCGTTATTATCGGTGTAAATAAAAACGGACTAGAATTAGAAAGAATTTTGAAAAAGGAGGTTTCCTTTGGTTACCGTGTTTTAGGATTTTTTGCTGTTGATGATAATCAAAGTACAGTAAGTTCAAAAATAATTGGTCATATTGATGAATTTCCTGAATTTATAAAAAATAATGAAATTGATGAGGTGTATTTTGCCTCCATGACCTATTCAGAGAAAAAAACAAAAGATTTAATTACTTTGTGTGAGAAAAATTTTATTCGCTTTAAAATTATTCCTCATTTTAAACAATATACTTTAAATAGACATGTGCAAATAGATTTTTATGATGATATGCCCGTGTTAATATTGAGGAAAGAGCCGCTTGAAAATTTATTCAATAAAACATTAAAGCGATTGTTTGATATCGTTTTTTCACTCTTTGTAATCATTCTCATAATGCCTTGGTTATTTCCTTTAGTTTACATTGTACAAAAATTGACTTCAAAAGGACCAGTATTTTTTGTCCAATTGCGATCCGGTCAAGATAATAAAGTGTTTAAATGTTTAAAATTTCGGACCATGCATCTTAATGATAAAGCTAATGAAATTGGTACCTTAGATAATGATCCACGTATTACTCCATTTGGAAAAATTTTAAGAAAAACTAGAATTGATGAATTGCCACAATTTTTTAATGTGTTTGTTGGTCAAATGTCAGTGGTTGGTCCAAGACCACACATGCTCAAGCATACGGATGAATATTCTAAATTGATTGATGAGTTTTTAATTAGACATTATGTGAAGCCTGGAATAACTGGTTGGGCACAAACAACGGGATACATTGATGAGTCAAGAAAATTGCAAGAAATGCAA
>CAZHLZ010000169.1:0-7820 GCA_964532475.1 uncultured Chitinophaga sp. | reverse complement strand
TTTCTCAATTGCGAGTGCAAAGGTACACAGTCTTTTTTAATATGCAAGCGTTTTTTTAAGTTTTTTATAAAAAAAGCGCAAATATTCGATGAAAGTGGCGTTTTGTTCGTTAGAAGCAGGATAAAAGATGAATTTTAAAAATCATAATGGCATGTTAAAAGTAGAATGATGGACAAAACACCTGAAACATTAGTTAATGTGTATAGGTAATAAGGATGATAAAGTTGCAAAAAAGATTCACCAATGGTAAAAATAAGCAAGAATAGATAGAAAATTTATTAAAATCTCCTTGAATTTTGAGGAATTTTATTTTAAAAACAGATTTATTGATCTAAAAGTTATTCATTAAAAACAAAAAAACACATAAAAGAATCCTTTTAATACCTTTAATCATTCTTTAGCGTAAATAATTAATATAATAATTTGCAATGGTTGTAATAAAAACAAATAATTATTTTGAATTCTCCATTTATTTCCCGAATTATTAATTTCAAAGGTTTTCGACATGGTTTTTATTTCGACAGGCTCAATAACCGCAAAAACACATGCCAAAAACGAGTTAATTATTTATTTTAACGACGGTTCCGATAGCTATACGGAAACATCCGTCGTTAAAAACATTATCCCTGTGCTATCGCTTGGTCTTCAAAAACTTCGCTTTTTCTCCTACGGCATCAATATTTGTCTAGAATAAATTACTTTTGATTTCAGTATTTACTATAATTCAGGAAACGTCTAGCCAATTCAATAAATTTTAATTGTTAGGTATAAAAACTCTGCTAGTGCGCAAGTGAATTAGCTTGATGAAGTGTTTTCGAAAAATGAAGCCGCTTTAAAAGAGCGACATTTGAAGCTACTTTTAAAACGGCTGGAATTCGAAAAGACAAAGCAACTAATAACTGAAGCACGATCCTGATAAGGAAGCAGCCAAATTTGATCAAAAAAATATGAACAATTAATTAAGACTAACAGCTCAAAAGAATATCAACAACTAATAAATTGCTACTATCACCTAAAGCAAGCTATCTCCTATTTTAATTTTTGTTCTCTAAAAACTTTAATTAAATAAGGTAACAATAATACTAAAAGTAAAGTTGCCCCCATCATTAGGTAAAAGTTCAACATAAAGAATGATGCTTTATTGTCATATTGATCCCACAAAGATGCGATTACACCACTTAATTTGTTTCCAATTGACGTAGAAATAAACCAAGCTCCCATTAAAAGGGCAGTTAGTCGTGCTGGTGCCAACTTGGAAACCATCGATAAACCAATAGGCGAAAGACACAACTCTCCAATCGTAATTACACCATAGGCTGCGAAGAACCACCAGTAACTTGTTTTCATGTCCCCATTATTTGAAGCATTTGCAGCTGCAACCATAACCAAACAAGATAAACCTGTAATTAATAAACCAATTACAAATTTTACTGGAATTAATGGCTCCTTATTTCGATGTCTTAAAAAACGGAATATTCCAACAACTAAAGGTGTTAAGATAATTACCCAAAAAGGATTTACGGATTGAAATATATTTGTGTTAAAAACGTGTATTTGGTCATTTTCTTTTCTTTTTGCCTTATCATTTTTAAAATACGATGGGTGTTGAACTTCTTTTTTGCCTTCGATTTTTCGGAAATGTTTATCCGTTACCGGTTCAGCTTCAGAAGACAATTTATAAACCACAGTATCTGCCAGGTACATTTTACTTAGTCCATTTTGAATGGAAGCAGGTACTTCTCTATTCGTATAGTTTTTCGCCCAAGTATTTAAAACAGTTCCGTTTTGTTTAAAAATTGCCCAAAATGGCATTACTGCCACACACACAATTAGAATTGCGCCAACAACACGTCTTTCATTTTTTGGGGATGAAAACAAGACATAAGCAAAGAAAAATATTACAGGTATGCAAGCAAACAAAAATGCATCTGTAACATCATCTTTTACCAAGAAAGAATTTGGATTAGCATCGGAAGGCGCACCATTAATAAAATAACCGATTATTGCAAATATTGTAGCAGGAACAACGACAATTGCCAAATCAATCCACCAAGCTTTCTCGCCTGGTCTAGTTTCTTTTTTAACATCACCATCAATATAATGTTTGTTACCCATCAAAAACACGATAATACCAATAAACATTCCGACACCTGCTCCAATAAATGCCATCGAATAACCAAACTTATTAATCAAAATGGCAGAAATAATGTTACAAACGAATGCGCCAATGTTAATCCCCATATAAAAGAGGTTATAACCTTCATCTTTTTGTGCAATAAATTGCGGATTGTTATATAAATTACCTAATAAGGTTGAGATATTTGGCTTAAAGAGTCCATTACCACAAATGACTAATACCATACCAGTGTAAAGCATTGCATAAGAATGGATACCCATGATACAATAACCAACTCCCATCATGATTCCACCAATAATAATTGGAAGACGATATCCTAACAGTCGATCGGCCAAAAGCCCACCTATAAATGGCGTGAAAAACACAAGTGCAATGAAAGTTCCATATAAACCTGCGGATTCTGCCGTTGACATTTCAAAACCTCCGTTTTTAGCAACATCCTCGAGGTAAAGTGTAAAAATACCAATCATTAAATAATAACCGAAACGTTCCCACATTTCGGAAAGAAATAAATAGGTTAATGCTTTTGGGTGTTTTTTTTGTTTGGACATGTTCTGGATTATTGGATTATTGGATTGTTGGACTGTTGGATTATTAGCACTTCATTTCGACATGCTCAATACAAAGCGACTTTGCTCAGTGTAAAAATGTTGGATTATTAGATTATTGGATTATTGTATTGATTTAAAAGTTATGATTTGAAGCTTAGCTTATTTTTAAACAAAGCCTGAACGACGAATCGGACAGGCTTATTTAATTTTTTTTGAGACGGCATTCATTATCTAATACCGTGCATCATTTTTAATAGTTTACTAGATAAAAGGAACAAAATTAATGAAGCTCCTCCAGCCATGAAAACAAAAATCATAAAGAAATCAAATAAATTTTCAATTTTAATTCCTAAGAAACTAGGTTTTTCCGGTTTTAAATTCCAAGTTTCAATTACATTAGAATCTTTTTCTCCTTTTTTACCAACTGTATTTCTTAAGATATACAATGTATTTCCAGTTTCATCCATAAAAGACGCAAAAGCAAATTTTGGTTTAGATCCAACAATTTGTTTTAATTGAAATTCTGATACAGACTTGCTTGAAGCTTTACTTGGAGAAAGAGCTAATAATGAATCACCCTTTTCTTCTTCATTGGAACCGAATAAACTCACTTTAAATGATTCTAAAAATGATAATTCCTTTGCTTCTTCAAAACTATCTGATAACAGATTCACTTTAACAATACTATTAGGATGATTTTTTGCTAAAGTTGCTACTGACAAACTATCAGCCTCAAAAGTACCATTTATCGTATCGTTTGTTGTTTTGAATTCAAACTTTGAGGCATCTGCAGTATTCATCAATTTTACTTCTTCAGGGTAAAGTGAACTTAAATCACCTGCAAATTTATTAGCGGTAGCAGTACTCAAAAACCAAACTCCCATTAACAAAGAAGCAAATCTTACAGGGGCAAGTTTTACAACCATTGACAAACCGATTGGAGACAAACACAATTCACCAAAAGTATGAACAGTATACAAGGTAACTAACCAAAACATACTCACTTTAACACTTGGGTCAATATCTTTTACTCCAAAAGCAATAATTAAATAACCAACTGCCAATAAAAACAATCCTAAAGCTTGCTTTACAGGAGAAGCTGGTTCACGATTTTTCTTTCCTAGTCTGGTCCAAATGAACGCGAAAATTGGAGCAAAAATTACAATTGCAACCGCGTTAATACTTTGAAAAAATGAAGCTGGAATTTCTGAACCTAGTAGGCTTCTATCTGTTTGTTCTTGAGCAAAGAAAGTTAAAGAAGCACCAGCTTGCTCAAATGCTGACCAGAAAAAGATCACAAAAAATGCAATAATAAAAATAACCCAAATTTTTTGCTTCTCAACTTTAGTCAAACTCTTATCAGTAATAATAGATGCTGGCGCGACAATGCACAAAGTATAAATAAAAGCTCCAATTAAATCTAAGCCCATCAAACCTTTGAAAGCTACAAATAAAACAGCAGATAAAGCTACCCATTTAAGAATCGAAGTAACATCAATTTTTTTCTTTTCAGTAACTACTTTTTCAACCTTCTTAGGTTTCGTACCTATTGCTTCTCCTGTTGGCGAAACAATGTATTTGTTCTTAAGGATTTCAAATGAAATAATACTGATAATCATACCTATGCAAGCAGCAAGGAATCCCCATTTAAAAGCAGCAGGAACAATTAAGCCTTCACTATCATAAACTTCACCAAAACCACCGCAAACTAACGGCGCGATAAATGCTCCAAGGTTAATACCCATATAGAATATCGTGAAAGCAGCATCCACTCTTTTATCTCCTTCAGGATATAACTGACCAACCATGGTTGAAATATTAGGCTTAAAAAATCCGTTTCCAAAAATTAAAAATCCTAAACCTGTAAACATTAATGTAGAAGCTAAACCAACTTCTGTGTAAAAACTACCTGCCAAAAACATGAAAAACTGACCAATTGCCATCATCACACCACCCCAAAATATTGACTTTCTGTTTCCCCAATATCTATCAGCCACATAACCTCCAATCAACGGAGTTAAATATACTAATCCCGTATAGTTACCATAAATGGTTGAAGAAAGTGATTTATCAAACATCAATGCATTAACCATGAATAAAGTGAAAATCGCTCTCATACCATAGTATGAAAATCTTTCCCACATTTCAGTAAAAAACAACAAATACAATCCCTTTGGGTGACCTTTTTGAGTATTATTTTCCATTACAATTTTTTATTTTAAGTCGTGAAAATAGAAATAAAAATTAGAATAGTTTAACTTTGTGTACAAAAAAATGTAAATGCTTTACAATTTTCACACTCATTTTGTCAAAAAAGAAGGAATTGAAATCATAAATTTTGATCGAGAACTTGATGTGAAATCAAATTACTATTCTTATGGAATTCATCCGAAAGACATTGAAAAAGAAATATTTAACATAGAACTACTAAAATCAGAAAACTGCATCGCTGTCGGTGAAATTGGTTTGGATAAACTCCTTCCAATTCCTATGCAAAAACAACTAGAAATTTTTAAAGAACAAATAGTGATTTCAGAAAAACATGAACTTCCAGTGATAATTCATTGTGTGAAAGCTTGGAATGAAATTTTAATTGTACAAAAAGAATTAGCACCAAAACAAAAATGGATTTTTCATGGATTCAGCAAAACAAACTTGGTAAGTGAAGTTTTAAAGCATGACCTACTTATAGGAATTGGTACTCGAATTTTGTTTGACGAGAAATTACAAAACTGTTTAAAAGAAATTCCAATTCAAAAAATCCTATTGGAAACAGATTCTGATGAAAAAACTTCAATTTTATCGGTTTATCAAAAAGTTGCGGAAATAAAAAATATATCTTTGCAGGAAATTGAAAAACAAATTGAGGAAAACTTTAGGGGAACTTTTGGTGAATTAGTAGGTAGGAGTTTGTAGTTAGGAGTTAGTAGTTGGTAGTTAGTAGTTAGTGGGTAGAATATTGTAGTTGAGGGCTTGGGAATATAAGTTAAAAACAATCAGGGAAAAGTTAAAAATTGGATACCATAATAGTGAAAAAATGGCAAAATGGTTAGAACGATCTGAGCTTCTGATAGGAAAAGAAGGTAGAGAAAAACTGGAAAAAACACATGTCCTCATTGTTGGATTAGGTGGGATCGGTTCCTTTGCTGGGGAGTTTATTGCTCGCGCTGGCGTTGGAAAAATCACTTTAATTGATGGAGATAGCTTTGATGAAACTAATAAGAATCGTCAGTTGACTGCCTTGGATTCTACTTTAGGTAAAAATAAAGCACTTGTTTTAGCTGAGAGAATTAGGGACATAAATCCAACTATTGAATTAATTGTTATTCAAGAATTTGTAGAGCCAAATCGCGTTTGGGAAATTTTAAAAGAAGACAAACCCGATTACGTAATGGACTGCATTGATTCTGTTAGTCCAAAAATTGAATGGATTGTTGCATGCATTGCCTTAAAAATAAAATTAGTTTCCCATCTAGGAGCTGGAGGAAAAATGGATCCTTCAAAGGTTCAAGTTACCAGCTTGGAACGTGCTTATAATTGTAAATTAGCGCTACAAATCAAAAAACGATTAAAGAAAAAAGACATTACTTTCAAAAAGGTTAGGGCAGTTTTTTCTTCGGAAATACAGGATAAATCGTCTTTAAAAATGACAGACGGAAGTAATTATAAAAAATCATTTTACGGAACAATTTCCTACATGCCAGCTCTTTTTGGCTTGATGGGAGCAGCGGAGGTGATAAAATATGTGTTGGACAAGAAGGAAAATTAGTTTGTAGTTAGTAGTTAGTAGTTGGGCATTAAAATTTAGTAAAAAAATTAAAAATATGTTGAAAATTGATATGCACACCCACATTATTCCGAAAAATTTGCCGGATTGGACAAACAAATTTGGTTATGGTGATTTTATATTTTTAGAACACAACGATGATAAAACCGCCGACATGATGCAAGGTGGAAAATTCTTTCGTCGTATTGAAGAGAATTGTTGGGATGAAAATCTAAGAATAGCAGAATACGAAAAATTCAACACAACTGTTCAAGTGGTTTGCACGATTCCAGTATTATTTAATTATTGGGCGCAAGGAAAAGATGGCTTGGAAAGTTCCATGTTCCTGAACGATCACATTTCGGACTTGGTGAGCAGATTTCCAAAAAACTACATTGGTTTGGCAACAATTCCGATGCAAGATACAAAACTTGCCATTCAAGAATTAGAGCGAATTAAAAAAAATGGTCACGTTGGAATTCAAATTGGAAGTAATATCAACAATAAGAACTTAAATGAGCCCGAATTTTTTCCAATTTTTGAAGCGTGCGAAAAACTTGATTTGGCAGTATTAATTCACCCTTGGCAAATGATGGGTGAAGACGATATGCGCAAATATTGGTTGCCTTGGCTCGTTGGAATGCCAGCTGAAACTTCTCGTGCAGCTTGTTCTCTGATTTTTGGTGGAATTTTCGAGAAATTACCAAATTTACGTGTTTGTTTTGCTCATGCAGGAGGCTCATTTTTACCAACAATTGGCAGAATTGAACATGGATTTAACTGTCGTCCGGATCTAGTTGCCATCGACAATCCAATTAATCCAAGAGAATACATCGGAAAGTTTTGGGTAGATAGTGCCACACATGACATCGATTTACTCAAATACATTTTAAAATTACAAGGAAGTAACAAAGTTTGTTTTGGTACTGACTATCCTTTTCCACTTGGAGATTTAGAAATTGGGAAATTTATTGAAGAAAGTGATATTCCACTACTCGATCAAGAAAATATTTTTCACAATGCAACAATAGAATGGCTAAAGTTGGATAAAAGTAAATTTTGACACTTTAAAAAGCAAAATCTAATCTTGTAAATGCGGTTTATTAAGTAAGTCCAAAACCGTTTTTACTGGACTAAATGTATCTGAAGGAATTTCAACGAAAATTGTATTCCAAAAAGCCATTGAACCATTCCAAAGCCCAGGTAATTCTGAGAAGTAAATGGATTTTCCTTTGTATTTTTTCTCAATAAGAAAATACTTAGAATCATCACAATATTTATGTAAGTCAAATTTGATTCCATCCAAATCTTTCGGGCAAGCAACCATCATTACTGGATTAAAATGCGTACTTTTCACCAATAATTT